>JAFSWK010000113.1 GCA_017444505.1 Rhodocyclaceae bacterium
CCACATGGGCGGCAGCGGCAATCTGGATCAAATGCTCATCGCGCTGCTGCGTGCCAACCCGGATGCCTTTATTGACGGCAACGTCAACCGTCTGCGCGCCGGTGCCATCCTGCGTCTGCCCGATGCCGATGCGGTGGAAGCGGTTGATCGCAGCGAAGCGCGCCGTCAGGTGCGTGCCCAGGCGGCGGACTTCAACGCCTACCGCAACCGCCTGGCCGGCGTTGCTGACCAAACCCCGGTGGCGGACGCTGGCGAAGGCACCCGCAGCAGCACCGGCACCATCTCCGCGCCGGTCGCCCCGGCGGATCAATCCGCCACGGGCGATCGTGTTGTCGTCTCCGGCGGTATGCAGGCCGACGATTCTGGCAAGGATGCCCGCATCAACGCGCTGCAAGAAGAGCTTGCCAGCAAGGAAGCCGCGCTCAAGGAATCCAGCGAGCGCGTGGCCGAGCTGGAAAGCATGGTCGAGGATCTGAAGAAACTCACCGCCCTGCCTGCCCCGGCAGCGCCGGTTGCCGAACCGGCAGCGCCGCCGGCAATCGACGTACAGCAGCCTGAACCGCCTGCTGCCCCCGAACCTGTTGCGGCACCCGAAGAGCCTGCTGCCGCCTCGTCCGAAGTGCAGCCGCCTGTTGCGGAAGAGCCGCCTGCTGCCGAAGCTGCGCCTGCTGCCGAAGACAGCAGCGAGCAGCCGCCGGTCGAAGAAACGCCCCCGCAATTTGACAGCGACAGCGCGCCCCCGGTAGAAGAATTCACGCCGCCGCCTGCCGAAGAGCAGCCGCCGGTTGAAGCGCCGGCGCCGGTTTCCGAACCGGCCACGCCGCCTGCTGAAGAAAGCAGCTCGCTGCCCATGATTGGTGGCGGCCTCCTCGCCCTGCTGGCGCTGATTTATGGAATATCCCGCATCCGTCGTGCCCGTCAGCAAGCCGAAGAAGATGATTTCATCGACGACGAATCCGGCTTTGTCGACGACATGTCCGAGCAGCCGATGGATAACGAAGAAGAAGACGAAGACGACGAACCGCACTCCCAGTTCGGCGAAACTGGCGGCCAGACGGTCGACACCACTGCGGACGACGCGCAGACCGACTTCGTCCAGCTGAACGATTCGGAAGAAAGCGAAGTTGGCGTTGACCCGATTGCGGAAGCGGACGTTTATCTCGGCTATGGTCGTGCCGAGGCTGCTGTCGGCATCCTGCAAGACGCCATCAAGGCCAACAGTGCCCGTCCTGACCTCTATGTCAAACTTCTCGAATGCTATTCGCAGCTTCAGGATGTTGACCAGTTTGGTCTCACTGCCACCGAGTTGTATACGCTCACCAATGGCAAGGGTGCGGAATGGAACAAGGCAGCCGAGCTTGGCCGCGAACTGGATCCGGAAAACCCGCTGTATCAAAGCGGCGGAGCCGCGCCGGCGGCTGCCGCAGCGCCTGCGCCTGCCGCAGCGCCTGCCCCCGCAGCTGACATTGACGCACCGCTGACCTTTGATCTGGACATGGGGGACGACCCGGTCTCCTCCGCCCCGGCCAGCCCGGCGCATGATGCCAATCTTGAGCGCACCATTGTCGCCAGCGAAGAGACCGCAGCGGAGCTCTCTGCCGAAGCGCCTGCTGCTGGTGAAACGCTTGATATCGACCTGGACGGCACTGACGACAAAGCTGGCGAACTCAACTTCGACCTGGGTCTGGAAGAAGACAAAGTCGGCCTCAACGATGGTGCCACGCTCTCCAACGAGCCGGACGAAGTGGATACCAAGCTCGATCTGGCGCGTGCTTACGATGAAATGGGCGACAAGGAAGGTGCCCGCGAACTCATCGAAGAAGTCATCCGCGAAGGCAACCCGCAGCAACAGGAAAAAGCCCGCCAGCTGCAAGCCCAGCTTGAAGGCTAAGCCCGCGTTTTCCAGCGTTACACAACACAGGCGCCTGCGGGCGCCTGTTTTTTTGCCCGCACAGCGAGTTTTGGGCGGGTAGCGGCAGACGGTCAGACGATGCGGCGGGCGTGTTCGATGCGCGCAAAGTCAAATTCTTCTGGCGAATACAAGTCCACAGGCGGGGGTAGGTCGTCGTAGCCCTTTAAAACCTCGTATAACGGGATATCAAAATACGGCTCTTTCTCGCCCATGTCGCAGGCACTGAAAATAAAGGCGTCGTCCGTCTCCCATGCTTTCAGGATGTGCAGCTCTTCTTGCAGGCAGTCAAACAGCCTGGCTTTCGCTTCTTCGTAGGTCAGCATCATTTCACCTCCTTGACCGTCAACCGTAACAAACGTAAGGCGGGCAACTTGTTGCCCACACTACTGGCTGCAAGCCACTACTAGCCACAAATGACCGCAAAAACAAGGGCAACGATGCAAAGCGCCCCGCCGACGAAAATCGCCAGCACGGGAAGCGTCATGAGCGCCGTGAAGAAGTCTGTGTCGGTATCCATTGCAAACACGCCCGCCGCCAGCAAGTACAGCAGCACGGGGTTGATGCCCCCGCTGCCAAACGGCGCTGTTCTTCTGGCGTACTTCTTCGCCTGTTCCCTCTCGTCGGTGTACGCCTCTATCCCGAAGAAAGTATCCAGATCTTCCTTCGTTATCCGATCTGCTCCCGTCTCCAGCGCAGATGTTTCCAACGCCTTCCACATAGTAATTTCCCGCCACGTTGCATTTGCATCCAGCGGCGGCGTCTGCTTGATCTTCTCTAGCACTTCCCGCGCTTTCAGCTCTTGCTTGTAGCGCGCATCCAGACGGGCGGCAAGTTCATCCAGCCCGCCCTTTTTTTGACCCTGTTCCGCATCCATCGCCGCGTCTCCCTTGCCAATTGCAACTCGCTCACGCCAAAACAAACAGGCCGTGAAAATCTTGTCGGGCATCCATTTTCCCCTCGCAACTAGCTCAAATACTGAGCCTGCGCAGCGATTTTTCACATCCACCGCCCCCGATTCCACCCCCCCGCGCCGCCACCGGCGATGCGGACAAAAACTGTTGCCCATGCTACTCTGGACAATGCATCAAACCCAAAACGGTTGCGGGCGTGCCGTGGCGCATCACAGGTCACAATGGATGCAACGGATGCGACATGGAACAGAGCGTGACAGGCCGCGAAGCGGCTGGCGGGCGCGTGGGGGCGTTTTACAGCGCAAACACTTGCTTGATGCGCAGGGTTTCGTTGCGTTCAATCAGCCCGAAGAGGCGGTCGATGTTGGGGTGTTTGCCGGGCTGGGCGCGGGCGTGGTCGGTGTGTTCGGCGAAGAGTTCCAGACCTTTGCGGGCGGCTTCGGGGGTGAGTGCGCCGTAGAGTTGCGCCAGGTGGTTGTAGACGGCCAGCGAGCCGGTTTGACCGGGACGGTTTTCGACGCGGGCGATTTCTTCGCCTGCGGCATTGAGCAGCGCCAGCGCCGCCAGGTGTGAGACTTTGGGCAGCGTTTTGAGTTGCGCGGCAAAGAGCGGCGCGCTGGCCGCCGGTGCGGGGGGAGCGGGCGCGTCTTCGGCGGGGGCGGCAGCTTGCGGGGCGGCGGCGTCCGTCATGGCGTCAGATGGCGCGGGCGAGTTGTTCGGCGCAGCCGGTGTAGCTGGCGGGGGTCATCGCCAGCAGGCGGTCGCGCTCTTGCGCGGGGATGTCCAGCGTGCGGATGAAGGCGTGCAGGTCGTCGCGCGAAATGCCTTGGCCGCGCGTGAGTGCTTTCAGTTTTTCGTAGGGCTTTTCAATGCCGTAGCGACGCATCACGGTTTGCACCGGCTCGGCGAGCACTTCCCAGCAGGCGTCGAGATCGGCGGCCAGTTGTTGCGGGTTGGCGGTGAGTTTGCCCAGACCACGCTGGCACGAGATGCAGGCCAGCGCGCTGTATCCAAAGGCCACACCCATGTTGCGCAAGACGGTGGAGTCGGTCAGGTCACGCTGCATCCGCGAGACCGGCAGCTTGTCGGCCAGGTGGCGCAGGATGGCGTTGGCCAGGCCGAGGTTGCCTTCGGCGTTTTCAAAGTCGATGGGGTTGACCTTGTGCGGCATGGTGGAGGAACCCACTTCGCCAGCTTTGAGTTGCTGGCGGAAATAGCCCAGCGAGATGTACAGCCAGAAGTCGCGGCAGGCGTCGAGCACGACGGTGTTGGCGCGCGCCGTGGCATCAAACAGTTCGGCCATGGCGTCGTGCGGTTCAATCTGGATGGTATAGGGGTTGAAGGTCAGCCCCAGCGATTCGATGAAGCGGCGGTTGAAGGCAGGCCAGTCAAATTGCGGCCAGGCGGCGGTGTGGGCGTTGTAGTTGCCGACCGCGCCGTTGAATTTGGCGCACAGTTGCACGCGGGCGATGGCGTCGCGGGCGCGCATCAGGCGGGCGGCGATGTTGGCCATTTCCTTGCCCAGCGTGGTGGGGCTGGCGGGCTGGCCGTGCGTGCGCGAGAGCATGGGCAGCGCGGCGTGCTCGTGCGCCAGCGCGCGCAGGCGTTCAATCAGTGCGTCGATGGCGGGCAGCAAGACTTCGCGCCGACCTTGTTCCAGCATCAGGGCGTGGGCGGTGTTGTTGATGTCTTCCGAGGTGCAGGCGAAGTGGATGAATTCTCCGGCGCGGGCGACTTCGGGCACGTCGGCAAAGCGGCGTTTCAGCCAGTATTCGACGGCTTTCACGTCGTGATTGATTTCCGCTTCGATGGCCTTCACCGCCTGCGCGTCGGCCTCACTGAACGTTTGCGCGGCGGCGTCCAGCGCGGCGATGCTCTCGGGCGAAAAGGGGGCAATTTCGGCAAAGGTGGCTTCGGCGGCCAGTGCTTTGAGCCATTCGATTTCCACGCGGATGCGGTTGCGAATCAGGCCGTATTCGGAAAAATGACCGCGCAGCGCGTCGAGCTTGTCGCCATAGCGACCATCCAGCGGAGAGAGGGCAAGCAGAGAAGAAGTCATGTTGAGCTAAGAGACAGAAAAACAGGAAAGGAAAGACACGCGCACGGCCATGACCGTTTGACATGCCGGTGAAGAAAATCCTGAGGAACGTGAGGGTCGTCCTGCCGCGCGCCGCATTACGACGACGCAGGCAGCGCGGCGTTGGCGGCGCGGCGGAAATATTGCGCGGCTTCTTGCGGGCGGTCGATTTTTTCCAGCAGAGCGCCCAGTGCAAGGAATACATCGGCCTGCGGCGCGAGTTCGGCAGCGCGTTCCAGATACGCTTGCGCCTTGCCCCAGATTTGCATCTGCGCGCACTGGCAGCCGAGCGAATACAGCAGGCTGGCGTCGTCGCCGTGGCGTTGCTGCCAGTGTTCGGCGTTTTTCAGCGCATCGCGCGCTTCTTCGCCCTCGCCCGCGCAGAGGTGATAGACGCGCGCCAGCGCACTGTCCCAAGTGCTGTTGAGCACTTTTTCCACTTGCCGACGGGCGATTACGGCTTGCCCGCCGGCGCTCAGATGCAGCACGGCCTGGCGCAAAAATTCGGCACGCGCGAGGCTGGCTTTCGGCAAGCCGCGCCAGTATTCGCGTTGCGCTTCGGGGTCGGCGGCTTTTTCTGCCAGCGTCGCCAGCCACGCTTCGTCGCGCAGGCGGTCGGCACGCTCGGGCGCAATCATGCGGATGCGCGCCAGCGAATCGACGGCGGGCACCAGCGTTTGCGGCTGACGGCGCAAGTTGGCCAGCGCAATTTCCAGCCGTTCGACCACCGGCGCGCTGTGGCCGCGCTCTTTGAGCGCGCGCAAGGCGGCCTCGGCGGTGGCGGCGTCTTCATCGCGCAGCGCAAAGCGGGCGCGGGCGATTTCGGCGGCGGCGGGCGCGTGTTCGGCGGCCACTTCCAGCCAGCGGGCGGCGTTTTTGTCGTCCAGCGCGTCATGCGCGGCGTAGGCGGCAAGCAGGGCTGCCGCGCCGTTGTATTCTTCGTTTTTACAGGCAATGCGGGCGGCTTTCTGTGCCTGCGCGAAGTGGCCGTCCAGAAAGTGCGTCAAACCTTGCGTGAGCGCACGATGCGCGCGGTTGGCGCGGCGGCGGGCGCGCGCTTCACGCAGACCGTCGGGCAGGCGCAGCAGGTTGTCGAGCAGGCGCACCAGAAAATAGAGCAGGAAAAAGGTCGCCACCAGCACGACAATGGCCAGATTGAGCGTGACTTGCAGGCGCAGGTCTTGCAGGATGATGAGAATGTAGCCATCGTTGCCTGCGGCCAGCAGCGCCGCGCCAATGGCCAGCGCAAAGAGCACGATGACGCCGAGGATGGTTCGCATCAGCGTTGCTCCGAAGTCGGGACCGCAGCGGGTCGGGGGGCGTTTTCCAGCCGCACTTGCGCCTGACGCAAGGCCGCCAGCGTGTTGTCCAGTGTCGGCAGCGTCTCTTGCATGGGCTGGGCGAGCAGCGCGTCCAGCTCGTCCATCGCGCCGTGCACCGATTCCTGACGCGCGTCAAAGAATTTTTCCAGATTGTCGCGTGCTTGCTGCAAATCCGCCTTGAACGTGGCCACATCGCGCATAAAGAGCGCCAGACGCGCGGTGAGCAGGCGAATCTTGGTGTTTTCGCGCAAATACGTGCCTTGCTCCGGCGAGAGCAGCGCGGGCGCGGCGGCGCCGTTCATGCGTTCGATGCGCACCATGGAAGACACGTCGCGCCAGACTTCGTCGGCCAGTTGCTGCGCGCCAAAGCGCATCTGGTCGAACCAGCCCGCTTCGGCGGCGGGCGCGGCGGGCGCTTGCGACGGCGCGGCCAGCGTGTCTTTCGGCGTAAATTCGTAGGCCAGCGGCAGGGCGTCGATTTTCTTCAGCACGTTTTCAATGCGCATCGCCAGACCGCTCACGTCCAGCTTGCGCGCATCGCGCAGCGCGGCCATATCCTGCGCCAGCGCCCGACGCAGTTCCTGAAAATACGCTTGCGTGCCGGAGGACAATTCTTCATCGGCCACGGCCAGCGCCGCCAGCGCAGCTTCAGCGTTGTTGGCCAGTTGCAGTTGCTGGATGGCCAGCGTGACGGCTTGCTCGACCTGCACCAGCGTGCGCTCGTCCGCAGTGCTGGCGTTGCGCTGGAAGAGGTCGGCCAGCGCGCGCGTCTGGCTGCTGGCGTCTTCAATCTTGCTTTGCAGGCCGCCGATTTCGCTTTGCAGACGGTTGAGCGCGTTTTGCTGTTGTTCGCCCAGCACGCGCACCGCGCCCACGCTGGTATCGGCCTGGCGAAGCTGAGTGGCCAGCTCGCCGCGTATCAGTTCAATTTGCAGCCGCTGCGCATACATTTGCCACACGCCGACACCGGCGGCAGCGGCTGCCGCCAGCGCCAGCACCAAGGCCAGCCAGCCCACCACATTGGCGCGCGGCGCAGGCTGCGCGACGGGCGCGGGCTGAGAACGTTCCGGCGCGGGCGGCAGTTCTTCCGGCACCACGGCATCGGCCACGACTTCGTCCGCTTCGGACGGCGCAGAATCAAGATTTTTTTCGTGTTTCATGCCCGCAGTGTACCCCGCTTGAACGCTTAAAGTTTAGATTCTAGTGCAAGAATCAGCCCTGCGTCGCCCGCTTCGGCAAGATGCACCGTTTTTACACCGGCTTGCCGCGCGCTTTCCATCACGCGCCGGTGCGTGCAAAAGAAGGGCAGCGCGCCAATATCCGCCTGTTCCTGCGGCGAAAACACCTGCGTCAGCGCGCGCGCCGCCTCGCTGCTGGTGAGCACCGCCGCGTGCAGCGTGCCGGCGCGGGCGCGCGCCACGACGGGCGACAAATCCTGCGCGCGGGCAAGCCTGCGGTGATAACACGGCACATAGCGCACGAACGCGCCACGTTCGCGCAACACCTCGCCCAGCACGGGACGCCCCGCATCGCCGCGCACGATGAACACCGTGCGCCCGCTCACCGCTTCGGCGCAAAACGCAGGCAATGCCAGCACCGCTTCGCTGTCAAAACCCGCATCGGGCGCGATGACCTGCGCGCAGCCCGCGTCCTGCAAGGCTTGCTGACTGCCCCGCCCGACGGCGGCAAAGCGCACGCCCGCTGGCAAACCGGCGTCCCGCAACAGCGGCCAGCCGTGATGCACGGCGTTGGGGCTGACGAAGAAAAACACATCACCCGCACGCGCGCTGCGCGCACATTCGGCCACCGCCGCCGCTTCCGCCGCATCCGGCGGCAAAATTTCCAGCAGCGGCACGGCCAGCGTCTGGCCGCCGCGCGCGCTAATGGCATCGCACAGCGCGAGCGCCTGCCGCGCCGGGCGCGTGACCCACACGCATTTGCCCGCCCAGCGCGCCGCCGTGTTCATACCGGTTTCACCCCTGCGCCGCAGCCAGCACCGCGTCCGCGCCTTGCGCGCGCAAATCCGCCACCCCGCGCAGCGCCATCGCTTCGGCTTCTTCTACCGAAGCGACAGTGGCGCGTGCTTCGGCGCGCAGAATTTCGCTGCCGTCGATGCGCCCGACCAGCGCGCGCAGCCACAGTTCGCCGTTTTCCACCACGGCAAAGGCCGCCAGCGGCACCTGACAACTGCCGCCCAGCGCACGCGCCACGGCGCGTTCGGCGCTGACCGCCAGCATGGTTTGCGGGCAGGCCAGCGGTTGCAGCCACTGCGCCACGTCTTGGCGCGCCGCCAGGCATTCAATACCCATCGCGCCTTGTCCGGCGGCGGGCAGCGAGACTTCCGCAGCCAGTTCGCCACGGATGCGCTCGTGCAAGCCCAGACGCAGCAGACCGGCCTTGGCAAGAATGATGGCGTCATACTGGCCTTCGTCGAGTTTGCGCAGACGGGTATCCAGATTGCCGCGCAAGCTGGACACTGAAAGGTAAGGAAACTGCGCGTGCAACTGCGCTTCACGCCGCTGCGACGAGGTGCCCACGTTCGCCCCGGGGGGCAGTTCTTCCAGCGATGCGTAGCGGCGGGAAACAAAGGCATCCAGCGGCACTTCGCGCGCCATGATGACCGGCAGCGCAAAGGGCGCTTCCAGTTGCATCGGCACGTCTTTCATCGAATGCACGGCAATGTCCGCCCGCCCTTCCAGCAGCGCGACTTCCAGTTCCTTGATGAACAAGCCCTTGCCGCCCACCTGCGCCAGCGGTCGGTCCAGAATCTGGTCGCCGCGCGTGGTCATCGGCGCCAGTTCCACGGCGCACTGCGGATACAGCGCGCGCAGGCGGTCGCGGACATGTTCGGCCTGCCACAGCGCCAGACGGCTTTCACGGGTGGCAATGACAATACGTTCGGGCGCGGCGCTCACGGCAGTTCTCCTGTGCAAACAACAAGGCGGGGATGGTAACAGGGCAGACGGCGTTGTCTACAAACACAGCGCCTTGCGCAGTTCCGCCCATTGGCGACGGCTCACCGCAATGCCCTCGGTGCTGTCGCGCACGGTGATTTCGCGCGCACCGTCTTCGTTTTCCTGCCGCACGCCAGTCACCGCCGTGCGCACCACCAGACAGCTTCGGCTCACCCGCACGAGTTCCTCGCCAAACTGCTGTTCCAGTTGCACCAGCGAGTGTTCAACGCCAAACTCACCGCGCGCCGTCACCGCCACGACCGCCTTTTGCTGGGCGCGGAAAAAGCTGGTTTCCACCAGCCGCACACGTTCCTTGCCGCTCGCGCAGGTGCCCCAGAACCAGGCCACCCCATCCAGGCTCACCGGCGCGGCAGCCGCCGCCGCAGCAGCGGTGCTGCCCATGCGCGCCCGCACCCGTTCCAGCGCCTCGCGCAGCCGCGCCGCCGTCACCGGCTTGACCAGATAATCGACCGCCGCCGCATCAAACGCCTGCAAGGCGTGTTCATCATAGGCGGTGACGAAAATCACCGCCGGTGCATCGGGGCGTTCGCGCAGCCGTTTGGCCAGCGCCAGACCGTCCAGCCCGGGCATGTGAATGTCGGTGAGCAACACATCGACCGCGCGCGTTTCCAGAAAACGCTCGGCCTCGTGCCCGGTGGCCACGCCGCCGACCAAATCATTGGGCACCGCCTCGCGGATATCGCCCAGCAAATCGCGCAATCGCAAACGGGCGGGCATTTCATCGTCCACCACCAGTACGCGCAAAACCGCCTCAGTGCCTGCCATGATTTTCCTCCCCGTTTTCCGTCATGCGCAGCGGCATTCTCAGCCGCACGCGATAGGTGTCCGCAACCTGCCGGGCTTCCAGTGTACCTTCCAGATCAAAAAACAGCGCCAGCCGCTCGCGGATGTTTTCCTGCGCCATGTGATTGCCCGGGCGCACCGGCACGCCGGACGGCGCCGGATTGGTGATTTCAAATTCCAGAGTGCGCTCATCCAGCTTGCGCCCACGAATCACCACCTCGCCGCTCTCGGCAGGTTCAATGCCGTGATAGACCGCGTTTTCCAGCAGCGGCTGCAACAAAAACGGCGGCATCTGCGCGGCCAGCAATTCGTCCGCCACCTCCCAGCGCACGCGCAGCCGCTCGCCCAGCCGCAGCGCCTCCACTTCCAGATAATCGCGGCACAGTTGCAACTCGTCGCGCACCTGGCGCATTTCGCGGTGATCGCCCATCAGACGGCGAAACAGCACCGCCAGATGTTCCAGCGCCTGCTCGGCGGCGCGCGGCTCGGTGCGAATCATGCCCAGCACGCCGTTCAGGGCGTTGAAAAAGAAATGCGGACGGATGCGTGCGGTCAGTGCCAGCAAGCGCGCCTCGGCCATGGCAGACGAAAGCACCCGCGCGCGGTAATCGAAATACGCCAGCATCAGCGCACCC
>JAFSWK010000114.1 GCA_017444505.1 Rhodocyclaceae bacterium
ATTGCCACCGCCGTCACCATTCCCGAAGAATCGCGGCTGTGGACGGCCTCAGACATTGCGCAATATTTGAGCATGGGCAAGCGCACGGTCGCCGAAAAGCTCGTATTCACCCCCGGCTTCCCCGCCCCCGTAGACATCGGCTCACGCCGCTGGTACATGCGGGACGTAATCGAATGGGCGAGGAAGAGAAAGGCGAAATGACCGCGCACGCCTATTACAACGAAAACAACGCCTACGCCGCGCAGTGGCTCCGCAACCTGATTGCCGCAGGCCACATCGCAGCGGGCGACGTGGAGCGAAAGCTCCACGAAGATGAAGAGCAGGCCAACGGCATTGGCTACTGGATTGAAGTTGGAAAACTCATAGAGGACGGCACAGCCCACATGAACATGGACCAGATATACAGTGCAGCCACACGTATCCTTGGCCTCTTCCTGCGCGCTGCGTGGCTTCATGGCGAAAAACAGCGCGCGGCGTAGCTCTTGCCCCCCGCACCCAAACGGGTATAGACTGGCGGCTCCTAAATCTATCCCGGAGAGCCGCCGTCAGCGCGGTTTTTGTGTGCCCGCGCGCCTCGTGCGGCCTGCAAACCCATTTCTCAATGGGCGGAGTGTCGGCAAGCAGTGATGCCCCGGCGCTGGATAGGCGTAGGAACGCTCCGCCCGCCTCGTTTATGGTGGGCTTTCAACCTGAACTATCCACCATGACAAACACTACTCTTCTGCCCATGCCTGCGCCTGAGGGCACACACAAAGACGGCGCAATTCGCGTTTTTCTCTACGCCGACAAGCAACCTGTTCGCGCCGTTTTTTTGAACGGCCAATACTGGTTCGTTGCAGCAGACATTTGTCGCGTGCTCAACCTGAGCAACCCGAGCAAATCCCTTGCTGCGCTTGACAATGACGATAGGGCTAAGTTGAAGTTAGGGTACCCTAACTTGAAGTTAGGGTGTGCAAGCGAAACCAACATCATCAACGAAAGCGGCCTGTACACGCTCATCTTGCGCTCACGCAAAGCAGTCACGGCAGGCACACCGGAACACAAATTCCGCAAATGGGTAACGTCCGTCGTACTGCCATCCTTGCACAGACCCGCACGGGAAAAGATAAACCCTTTCGACGCCGAAGCCTTGCGCGAAGCGCGCGCCGTCGCCCTGAAATGGGCAGATGACGTGCGCGAATGGGCGGGCGTGTCACGCCAAGCCTTAAACTTCCCGCCCCCCGGCGAAGTGCCCGACAATGTTGTCGAAGGCATCATCGCGGACGCGCTCATCAACAGCCGCTTTTTGCTGAGCTGGTCTGCGGGCGAGGGACGCCCAGTCATTAAACACCTGTCCCCCCGTCAATGCGTAATTGACCCGGAAGACGAAATGAGTTTGCTCACCCTGTTCTATGAGTACGTCCCCCGCGAGCACATGCCTGCCATCATGCGCCTGTGCACGTACTTCATGGACAGGCAGATCGACCGCACCACGAAGCGCCCGCCCACCACGCCGCCTGACACATTGCAGGACTTTTCCCGGCGCACATCCAAGCGTGCGCGCTGACCGTCTGAAGCCTTGACTGCCGTGGCATAATTCCCGTGTCGCGTTGAACACGCAGCGCGGCATGGTGGGCACGGGGACGAAAAAAATCCCCGTCTGCCAACGGGGATTTTTGCTGGTTCCCTGCCCGGTTTGAAACACAACTGGAGTACAACTATGCAAATAGTCCTGAGGCTGTCAGGGCGACTGCGTGTTGCGGTCAGGGTGAAGCTGCGGTTAATTGTAGCCCTTGCCCTGCTGCTTGCGCAATAGCCCGCCCACAATCAAAAACCGCTACGGTTCCGCCTGCCTGCAAGGGTGGGCGGTTTTTTCATCCGCAGCGCCTGTGCTCAATCCAGCCGTCCTGCCAGTTCCTCGATGCTAGGCCGGTAATAGACGTTCAGCAGGATTTTCAGGTTTCGGTGTCCGCTCACCCGCGCAAGGTCAAGCACATCCAATTTCCGCGCCAAGCGTGTCAGCGCCTCGCGTCGCAAGTCATGGAAATGCAGCCCATCGACTGCCGCCTTTGCGCGCGCCTTGCGCCACAGCGCATCGACGCTGCGTGGTTCCAGATTGAAAAACCCGTCTGGCAACTGCGCCCACACCGCCATCGCCCGCTGTGACAGGGGCACATCGCGCGGCTCGCCGTTTTTGGTCATTTTCAGATGCGCCACCCGCCCGCTCACATCCTCTGGGCGCAGCGCGCAGATTTCGCCTGCCCGCATCGCCGTTTCCACCGCCCACACCGCCGCCGCCCCCACGCGCGCCGCCTTCGTCACGCACGGCCTGTTTTCATCGTAGCCCAGACAAAACAGGATGCGCTCCAACTCATTGCCCTCGGGACGGCGCGCACGCGGCAAAGGCGCAGCCGGACGCGAAACCTCGCGGAACGGATTGGACTTCAGCCAGCGCCACTCCCGCACCGCCCGCGTGCAGATGCTCGACAGCGCATTCCACTCGCGCAACACGGACGCGCTAGACACTTCCCGCAGCCGCGCATCGCGCCACGCCACAACGTGCTGTGCCGCAAACTGCGCCAGCGGCACGCCCCCCAGTGTGCCCGTCATAGCCCGCTGCAAGCGCAGACGGTCAGGTTTATCCGGGTCATTCTCCTCGATGAATCGCGCCAGCAAATCTGCCACGGTTCGGTCAGGCGGCACCTCCCCGCGCGCCATTGCCGCGAATTCCAGTTCTTTTGCCAACGCCCACTGCTGCGCCTCGGCCTTGGTGCGGAAGGTATCGGACGCATACTGTCCGCGCTTACGCACGATAGCCCGCCAAGCCCCCGCGCGTTTCTGAAAGGTCGCCATTTTGGTACACCCCCTGGTGCGTTTTGGTACAAGTTCAGGGTGTAGATTAACGCAAACCAGCGTAACGCAGCGTAAAAAAAGCCGCGTGCGGCGCGGCTTTTGGCAATATAGCGTATGCTATCGTATGCTCCGTGGTGCCGGGAGGGGGAATCGAACCCCCACGGTATCATTACCGGCGGATTTTGAGTCCGCTGCGTCTACCAGTTCCGCCATCCCGGCGATGGGGCTTGGTATTATCGCAGCCTTTTGTGTGGAAGCAAGTGCGCGATGCGTTTTTCTCTTGCGGATTTTGATTATGCGTTGCCCCCAGAGCGGATTGCGCAACAGCCTGCGGCGACGCGCTCGGCCAGCCGTTTGCTGGTGCTGGAAGAAAAACAGCGCACGCAGGCGACGATGCGGGATTTTCCGCGCTGGCTGCGCGCCAATGATGTGCTGGTGGTCAATGACACGCGCGTGGTGCAGGCGCGTTTGTTCGGGGTGAAGGAATCTTCGGGCGGACAGGTGGAAGTGCTCATCGAACGCGCGCTCAATGAACACGAGGCGCTGGCGCAGGTGCGGGCGAGCAAGGCGCCGCGCGCGGGCACGCGCCTGTTGCTGGCCGATGGCGCGCTCGCCGTGGAAGTGCAAGGGCGCGAAGAACCCTTTTTCCGCCTGCGTTTTCCCGACACTGCACCGCTGGAAACGTGGCTGGCGCGCTACGGAAAACTGCCGCTGCCGCCGTACATTGAACGCGCCGCCGATGCGGCGGATGCGGAACGCTATCAGACGGTGTTTGCGCGCGCTTCCGGCTCGGTGGCCGCGCCCACGGCGGGGCTGCATTTTGATGCGCCGCTGCTGGATGCCATCGCCGCGCGCGGGGTGCCGCTGGCGCGGGTGACGCTGCATGTAGGCGCGGGCACGTTTCAGCCGGTGCGCACGGAAAATCTGGCCGAACACGTCATGCACGCGGAACGCTATTTCGTGCCCGAAGAGACGGTGGCGGCGATTCGTGCTGCGCGCGCGCGCGGCGGGCGCGTGGTGGCGGTGGGCACGACCAGCCTGCGGGCGCTGGAATCGGCAGCCACGCCAGCGGGCGAAGTGCGCGCCGGCGGCGGGGAAACGCGGCTGTTCATCACGCCGGGCTATCGTTTTCGCGTCGTCGACGCTTTGCTGACCAACTTTCATTTGCCGCGCTCGACGCTGCTGATGCTGGTCAGCGCCTTTGCGGGCATGGAGACCATCCGCGCGGCCTATGCCGAGGCGGTGGCGGCGAAAATGCGCTTTTTCAGTTATGGCGATGCGATGTTCATCACCCACAGGAGCGAGCCGGATGCAGTTTGAACTTCTCGCCAGCGATGGCGCGGCGCGCCGTGGCCGTTTGCATCTGACGCACGGCACAGTGGAAACACCGGTGTTTATGCCGGTCGGCACCTGCGCCACCGTCAAGGCGATGACGCCGCAGGCGCTGCGCGACATTGGCGCGCAAATTTGCCTGGGCAACACCTTTCATTTGTGGCTGCGCCCGGGGCTGGAAGTGGTCGCCGCGCACGGCGGGCTGCACCGCTTCATGGGCTGGGAGCGCCCCATCCTCACCGACTCGGGCGGGTTTCAGGTGTTCAGCCTCGGCGCACTGCGCAAAATCAGCGAAGAAGGCGTGCGCTTTGCCAGCCCGATTGATGGTTCGCGGCTGATGCTCACGCCGGAAGAATCCATGCGCATCCAGCGCGTGCTCGATGCCGACGTGGTAATGATTTTCGACGAATGCACGCCGTGGCCAGCCTCGGAGCGCGAAGCCGCCGATTCCATGCGTCTGTCGTTGCGCTGGGCGCAGCGTTCCCGTCAGGCGTTTGACGCGCAGGAAAACCCGAATGCGCTGTTTGGCATCGTACAAGGCGGCATGTTTACACACCTGCGCGACGAATCGCTGGCCGGGCTAATGGACATCGGCTTTCACGGCTACGCCATTGGCGGTCTTTCCGTGGGCGAACCCAAAGAAGAAATGGCGCGCATTCTGGCACACACCGCGCCGCGCCTGCCCGCGCACGCGCCGCGTTACCTCATGGGCGTGGGCACGCCGGAAGACATCGTCGCCGCCATCGCGCAGGGCATCGACATGTTCGATTGCGTCATGCCTACCCGCAACGCGCGCAACGGCTGGCTGTTTACCCGCCACGGCGACATCAAAATCAAAAACGCCACCTACCGTCACGACCTGCGCCCGCTGGACGAAAACTGCACCTGCTACACCTGCCGCCATTTCACGCGCAGCTATCTGCACCACCTTTTCCGCGCCCGCGAAATGCTCGGCAGCATGCTCAACACCATCCACAATCTTCATTATTATCAAGAATTTACCGCACAAGCGCGGGACGCCATCGCGCGCGGCCAGTTTGCCGCCTGGCGCGCCAATTTTCACGCCGCGCGCGGCACGCAGCCATAACGAAGCACGGGCGCGGCGCGCGTTTTCGCCGCGCTGCAACAACTTCGCACCGCGCAGGCCGCCTTTGCGCACCGCCTGCGCGCACCTCGCGCGCCTGCGCGGGTAAAATTTCCTGCCCGCCCATCGCCTTGCACCATCTTCCCCATTCATGGCCACCCAGAAAAACACCCCGCTGCCGCCGGATTTTCAGTTAGAGGAATACCGCATCGTGCGGCAACTTTCCTCGGGCGGCTTTTCGCTGGTCTATCTGGCCGAAGATGCCGAAGGCGAAATCGTCGCCATCAAGGAATATCTGCCCAACTCGCTGGCGCTGCGCAGCGAAGGGCAAACCGCGCCGCAGATTCCGCAAGAGCACTATTCCACCTTCATGTACGGCATGAAATGCTTTTTTGAGGAAGGGCACTCCCTGGCGCGCATCGTGCATCCGAATGTGGTGCGGGTGCTCAACTTTTTCCGCGCCAACGGCACGGTCTACATGGTGATGACCTACGAAGAAGGGCTGACGCTGGCGCAATACATCCGCTACCGCCGCAACGCCAAGCGCCCGCCATCCGAGCGGCTCATTCGCGCCATTTTTGCCCGTCTGCTCGACGGGCTGCGCGAAGTGCACATCAACCGCCTGCTGCATCTGGACATCAAGCCATCCAACATTTACCTGCGGCAAGATGGCTCGCCCGTGCTGCTTGATTTTGGTGCCGCGCGGCAAACCCTGTACGCCGAACGTCCCTACCTCAAGCCCATGTTCACCCCCGGCTATGCGCCGCCGGAGCATTTTCGCGGCAAAAAGCTCGGCCCGTGGACCGACATTTACGGCATCGGTGCCAGTATGCACGCCTGTGTCACCGGACGCGCGCCGCAGCGCGCCGAAAAGCGGCTGGAAGAAGACCGTCTGCTGCCGCTGGTCGACAGCGAGCACGCCCAGCGTTATTCGCACGAACTGCTCGCCGCCATTGATGCCTGCCTGCGTATTGAACCCGAAGAGCGCCCGGCCAGTGTGCCGCTGTTGCAAAAAGTGCTGCGCGAAAAATCCCGTCCGCCTGCGGAGCCGGACGACGGCAGAATGGCAGACGAAAGCGCAGACGCATACGAACGCGAAACCGGGCGCGAATACCAAGGCGAACACGAATACGAATACGAAAACCGATACGACGAACTGGACGAAGAGGAAATCCCCACCTCCGAACAAAGCACACTCGCATGAAATTCAGCATTTATCAGGAAAGTCGCCTTGGCCAGCGTTCCCTCAATCAGGACCGCACGGCCTACTGCTACTCACGCGACGCGCTGCTCATGGTCGTCGCCGACGGCATGGGCGGCATTCCCAACGGCGACATGGCCGCGCAGGTTGCCACGCAAACCTTCGTGCAACGCTTTCAGCGCATGGCGCAGCCCGTGCTGGACGACCCGCAGCATTTTCTCGTGCAAACCATGCGCATGGCGCATTACAACATTGTCGAACAAGCCCGCGCCAAGCACTTTTCGCCCATTCCCTGCACCACCATCGTCGTATGTATTGTCCAGCAAGGCACTGCCTACTGGGCGCACGCCGGCGACTCGCGTCTGTATTTACTGCGTCGGCGGCGCATTGCGCTGCGCACGCACGACCATTCCCGCGTACAGCAACTGCTCTCGCAAGGGCTGATTAGCGCCGAAGAAGCCGCCACCCACCCCGACCGCAACCGCGTACTATGCTGTCTGGGCGGCCCGCTGCTGCCCAATCCCGAATTCAGCAAACCGCACCCGCTGCGCGACAACGACCGTCTCTTGCTCTGTTCGGACGGTCTCTGGGGGCCGCTGGGCAACGCCCGCATTCTCACCATGCTGGGCGATACGAAAAAAGACCTCAACGCCATCGTCCCCGACATGCTCACGCAAGCCGAAGTGCGCGGCGGCAAAACCTGCGACAACGTCTCGCTGGTCGCCATGCACTGGCGCGACGAAAGCACCGCCGCCCCCGAAGAGCACACCATCCTCACTCAAAACATGGGCTCCAGCTACTTCACCGCCATGCACGGCGACACCGGGATGCGTCAAGGCGAGCTGCTTCACTTTACCGACGACGAAATCGAACGCACCATCGCCGAAATCAACCAATCCATCCGCAAATTCAGCAAATAAATCCGCCATGACCGCCCCAGCCCGCCCCCACGCCCGCGCCCTGGACGCCCTGCGCCCCGTGCGTCTCACCCGCCGCTACACCCATCATGCCGAAGGTGCCGTACTCGTCGAATTTGGCGACACGCGCGTGCTATGCACCGCCTCGGTAGAAGAAAAAGTGCCGCCCTTCCTGAAAGGCACGGGCACAGGCTGGGTCACTGCCGAATACGGCATGTTGCCGCGCGCCACGCACACCCGCACCGCCCGCGAAGCGGCCAAAGGCAAGCAAAGCGGGCGCACGCAGGAAATCCAGCGGCTGATTGGCCGCGCGCTGCGCGCCGTCATTGATTTGACCGCGTTAGGCGAACGGCAAATCACCCTCGACTGTGACGTCCTGCAAGCCGACGGCGGCACGCGCACCGCCGCCATCACCGGCGCCGCATTGGCGCTGCACGACGCCTGCACCCATCTGGTCGCCAGCGGCCAGCTTGCCGCGCACCCCATGCGCGAACTTGTCGCCGCCGTCTCCGTCGGCCTGCTCGACGGTCAAGCCCGTCTTGACCTCGAATATGTAGAAGACAGCGCCTGCGACACCGACATGAACGTCGTCATCACCGAAACCGGCGGCATCATCGAAATACAAGGCACCGCCGAAGGCACCCCCTTCACCCGCGCGCAACTCGACGAACTGCTCGCCCTCGCCCAAGACGGCATCCGCCAGCTCATCACCGCCCAACGGCAGGCACTGACCGAAGGCTAGGCGAACACGTCCACGCGCATCTGCCGCCCCTGAAAACGCTGCATAACGGACAGCACTGATTCCCACCACTTCACCATCTTCGCGCCATCTTCCCGCGTCCGCGCCTGCGCAAGGCCGTCCTGCGCAATCTGTACATAGTTATAGCACGTCTGATCAGCCGGCAAACCTTCCAGACTGATAGCGTCCGGCGAAAGTCCGTCAGTCGACAACAACACCAACCGAAACGACTCTTCAAGTGTCATGCTCCCATTGCGGACTTGTTCATTTGCCCAGTCGAATAATTCCCGACGAGTCATTGAAGTAAAATCCACCGGCTTGCTGCTTTCCGTGCGCGGCGCATCTTCCACCGTCTGCGGCGCGCTGGCGGCGTGGGCGGCGTTGGCGGTAATCTTTTGTACCCGTTCGGTTGCGCGCAGCGAGGCGGTGTATAGATAGCTGGCGCTGGTTGCTTCCACTCGCATCGTCGTCCCCTTTCCCTGTGAAATCGTTCACACTTTTCCAAGCAAGACCCGTGCCAGTGCGAATCGGCAATGTTTGCCGAAGCATGGCGTACCCTCACGCCTTACAGCCATGGAAACGGTTTGGTTTTGACAGTGCGCGAAACGCGCCTTTGGTTATACGCTAGAATGGCCTCCGCGTACTGGTACGCAATTTCACCAACCTTTTACGAGGAACATGAAATGGATATTAAAAAGCATTTGTTTTCCATTATTTTTGCATTGACTGCCGCTGTCTTGCTCGCCCATGACGCCAGCGCAGCCTCTGGCGGCTACGGAACGTATACGACCGCTCCCACTATCTACAGCAAAAACCAGTGATTTTACTCGGAATACCCCGTGCCGAAAAACGGTCTTCCGCATCCTTCCAAAATCACCCATGTTCGCTACCAATGGAGCTATGGCTCCCGCCCAGCGGGACTGCAAGTAGTGCTATGCGTCGGCAACGCTATTGCATGTCGTGACGTCACAAATTATCCTTCCGGAAGCGTGGATTTTACTGCGGACAACCTACCCTTGACCCTGCCGATAAGGATATACGCGCGCGTTCAAGGCTCTCCTTACAGCTCAATGTATCCTTTGAATGGGTCTGTTTCCGAGATCATTGTGTGCTTCGACACGCTTTAATCTGCCATCGCCACAGCGGCAGCGTTCCTGCTTGCTGTGGCGATTTGCCAGTGCGCTCATGCAGATGCCTTGCCCCAATCGTTCCATCCAATCGCTTCCAGATAGGCATCGGACTGCAAATTCGTAAATTGCACAAACGTCTTCAGAATATCCATCGATGAAATTCCTTTGAGAATATCGCTTTGATACATCTGCCAGTATTTTGCATCCATACCCAGATCCGGAAAATTCGATTTATCTCCGTAGCCCAACTCGCTCCTGTCGGGCACTTCGTCCGCCCAATAACCCTGATCCGTCGCTTCACGATACTCATAGGGCTGGGAATTTGTGAAATCAATCATTTTTCCCATAATTTCCAGCGGGTCGGTTCCCTTGCTCTTTTCCGCTTCATACAGTGCCTGGCGCTGCGCATCAATGCGCATCGCCATCTGGTTGAATCGTTCAATGTAGGCATAGGCGTCATCATCGTCCATGTTTTTGCCGCTGGAAGCCAATCTAGCCGGCCCTGGTCCTCCCTCAATAGGCAACGTGTAAACAATCATGCTCGGCGATTCCGCCATGCGCCGGGCGGCATCTTTTACAGTGCTGGGGCTGGCTTGCGCATACCAGTTCAAAAACGCCTCCTGTCTCGGCGTTCTGGGGCGCACAGGCGCGTCTTCTCGGGCGGCCAGCGCCTTGCCCGCGTTCGAAATCGTCACCTGTTCGGTAGTTTCTGCCGCAGCGGCAGTGATTGCCTGCGTGATGCGGCTTGTCTGCCGCTGCGCCGATAGCGCGGCAATGCCGCCATAGGCCGAGACGCCGTAGCTTGCCTGAATCATCATGATGCGCTCCCCGAAACGAAAGAAATGCCTCCAGTTTTTAAGCAATTTTCATGCCAAATAGACCAGATCGATGTCCTGCGCGCACTGACCAAGTCT
Source organism: Rhodocyclaceae bacterium (assembly GCA_017444505.1). Lineage (GTDB taxonomy): Bacteria > Pseudomonadota > Gammaproteobacteria > Burkholderiales > Rhodocyclaceae > JAFZMK01. Next base: position 10,150 of record JAFSWK010000114.1, read on the forward strand.
CAGGCAAACACATCCACGCTCATGCTCTGCCCCTGAAAACGTTGCATGACGGACAGGGCAGATTCAAACAAATCCAAATACTGCTGCCCGATTTCCTGATTGCCGTAGGCAAGATGTTCTCTCGCCACCGCAACGCCATCGCGCGCTATCTGCGTGAAATCAAACACCTCATCCCCTTTGGGAAACTCAATCCTGCCAGTCGCTTCGTTGTAGCGCAGTGCGCCACTCAGAAGCATCATCGTGCCGAGATTGCTCATCTCCTCAAAAGATATTTCCCCTTGGAGG
>JAFSWK010000115.1 GCA_017444505.1 Rhodocyclaceae bacterium
CTGCCGCGCCGGTCTACGTAGACGGCGAAAAGCGCGTGACCTTGCGCGGCGAAGACCTCGCCGGGCAGTTTCGCGCCATTGTGGAAGACTATGTTCAGACGCATTACCCGCCCCGCGCGGCGGGCGTGAAAGGTGAAAGATGAGCCAGAAACTTCAGGCCGTGCGCGGCATGAACGACATCCTGCCGGAAGAAGCCGAGCAGTGGCAGTGGTTTGAGGCGACGGTTGCGCGCTGTCTCAAAGGCTATGGTTACAGCCCGATACGGCTGCCCATCGTCGAGCACACCGCGCTTTTCAAGCGCGCCATCGGCGAAGTGACCGACATTGTCGAAAAGGAAATGTACGCCTTCACCGATGCGCTCAACGGTGAAGAACTCACGCTGCGCCCGGAAGGCACGGCGGGCTGCGTGCGCGCCGCCATCGAGCACAACCTGCTGGCGCAGGGCGCTTCGCACCGGCTGTGGTACTGCGGCCCGATGTTTCGTCATGAGCGTCCGCAAAAAGGGCGCTATCGCCAGTTTCACCAGATTGGCGTCGAAGCCCTGGGACTGGCGGGGCCGGATATTGATGCCGAACTGATTTTGATTGGCGCACGTCTGTGGCAGGCGCTGGGCATTGCCGAGGGCATTACGCTGGAACTCAATTCGCTGGGCGATGCGCCCGCGCGCGCCGCGCACCGCAGTGCGCTGGTCGAATACTTCAGCGCCCACCGCGGTGAGCTGGATGAAGACAGCCTGCGGCGGCTGGAACGCAACCCGCTGCGCATTCTGGATACCAAAAACCCGCAGATGCAGGCGCTGGTGGAAGCCGCGCCGAAATTGTCTGACTATCTGGACGACGCCTCGCGCGCCCACTTTGACGGGCTGACGCACCTGCTGGATGTTGCCGGTGTGAAGTGGAAGCTCAACCCGCGTCTGGTGCGCGGGCTGGATTACTACAACCGCACCGTTTTTGAATGGACGACCACGCGCCTGGGCGCGCAAGGCACGGTGTGCGCCGGTGGCCGCTACGATGGCCTGATTACCCAACTGGGCGGCAAACCTGCGCCCGCTGCCGGTTTTGCCATGGGCGTCGAACGCCTGCTGGCGCTGTGTGCCGAGGTGCAGCAGCCGGTGCGCGAAGCGCCGGAAATTTACGTCATCCATCAGGGCGAAGCGGCGCTTGCGCACGCCTTGCGCTGTGCGGAACTTGCCCGCGACGAAGGCCGCACGGCTTTGATGACGATGGGCGAGGCGGGCTTCAAGGCGCAGTTTCGCAAGGCCAACGCCAGCGGCGCGCTGCTGGCGCTGATTGTCGGCGACGACGAGGTGCAGGCCGATGCCGTCAGCGTAAAATTCCTGCGCGATGAGAGCCGCGAACAATGTCGCGTCTCGCTGGCCGAACTGCCTGCCTTGCTGGCCGCCGAATTTGCCGTCCGCCCCTGATTTTTCGATTTTTCCCCTGACTGAAAACGACACAAAGGAACACGCAACATGGCCGTTTATGACCTGGAAGAACAGGAACAGATTTCACAACTGAAAGCCTGGTGGGAACGCTGGGGCACGCTGATTACCGCGCTGGCCATCGCCTTTGCCGTGGTCACGGTAAGCTGGCGTTTTTACGGCTGGTATCAGACGCGCCAGTCCACGCAGGCGGCGGAACTGTATTTTGCCTTCACGCAAAACGCCGTCACCGGGCAGGACATGGCCGCCGGGCGCAAGGAAGCCGCAGCGTTGCGCGCCC
>JAFSWK010000116.1 GCA_017444505.1 Rhodocyclaceae bacterium
CATCCACAAACGGCGCGCGCGCCACAATCGCCGCCCCTTCCTGACTGGCCACGCAACCGCCCACGCCGATGATGAGGTCCGGCCTGGCCTCTTTCAGCGCTCGCACGCGCCCCAGGTCATGAAACACCTTCTCTTGCGCCTTCTCGCGCACCGAGCAAGTGTTGAACAGGATGACATCCGCCTCTTCCGGACGCGCCACCCGCATCAACGCCTCGCCCGCCCCCAGCACATCGGCCATTTTCTCCGAGTCGTACTCGTTCATCTGACAGCCGAAAGTGCGGATAAAAACCTTTTTCACGCTTGGAGCCTCGCTACCCTTGACGAAAAACTTGCAAGCCAGCTATATTAGCAACCTTTTCGCTCAGGGTGATGTAGCTCAGTCGGTTAGAGCGGCGGATTCATAACCCGCAGGTCGGCAGTTCGATTCTGCCCATCACCACCATCCCGAAATCCCGACCCCGCTGGGTCGGGATTTTTTATGGCCGGCGCAGCGCCCGCCGCCATGGGCTTGCGGGGGGCTTAGTCTGGACAGTAGCCAACGGTGATGATGGCCGGGAGGTTGTAGTGACAAGTGTCGTAGGTTTTGCCGTCAGCGGCAGTTACTCGAAAATTTCGAGTAACTGAAGATTCTTCTAACTCGCTGTCTGAGAATATTTTTTTCAGATGATAGGTGATGGTGTGTGAAGCTACGTCGTACAGCACCCCCATCATCTTCTGCGACAGTCAGACGTTTTCGTCGGCATACACCGCTTGCACGCCGCCCTCCCTGTTTGCGGCCACAAACGTCAGATACTCCGCCGCCGACGAACGGGTGAGGGAGCTGGTGGCTTTGGGGGTGGTGGTACGACGCTTCGCCATGCATTCCTTCCTGCGCTACTGTGCTTGTTCTTCGCCCAGCATTTCCAGCGCGATTTTTTGGGCACCTTTGAAATCGGCCTTGCCGCTGGCGAGCATGGGCAGTTTTTCTACGGGCAGGATGTGCGCGGGCTGCATTAGCGGAATCAGGTCGGAGTTTTTGAGTCGGGCGGCAATTTCGTCCGGGGCGTTTTCTGTTTGCACCAGCAGGGCAATGGCTTCGCCTTTTTTGGCGTCGGGCACGCTGACGGCGCAGAAGGGTTCGCCGTCGCCCAGCACCCGGGCAATGTGCTCTTCCACACTGCCGAGGCTGACCATTTCGCCACCAATCTTGGCAAAGCGCGAATAGCGGTCTGTGATATAAACAAAACCGGCTTCGTCAATATGCCCCTTGTCGCCCGTTTTGTAATAGCGCACGCCGTCCATTTCCGCAATTACGTCGGCTGTTTTTTGCGGGTCATTCAGATAGCCGCGCATCACCTGCGGGCCGCCGATAATAATCAGTCCGTCTTCACCAGCGGGCAATTCCTGCATGGTTTGCGGGTCGACGATTTTGATGACCGTGCCGGGCAGCGGCAGCCCCACACTGCCTTCGCGGCTGAAAGAAAGCTCTCTCAGGGTGTCTGGTTCCAGGAAGCTGGGCGTATTGACGGCAGCTACCGGCGCGGTTTCCGTGGCACCATAGCCTTCGTACATTTCCTTGCCAAACTTGAGTTTGAATGCTTCGCGTATTTCGGGCTTGAGCTTTTCGGCGCCGGAAATGACAAGACGCACATTCTGGAACATCAGCGGGTGCAGCTTTTTGCCCCGCACATACAGGCGGAAAAAGGTGGAGGTGCCCAGAACGATGCTCGCGCCGTGGCGCGCGGCCATTTTTCCGACGGCGGCGGCATCGGTGGGGTCGGGCACGCTGATCATTTTCACCCCTTCGCACAGCGGCATGAGCATGGTCACGGTCAGCCCGAAGGAATGAAACACGGGCAGCGAATTGAGCACTGCGTCGTCGCGCTGGAAATTGATGAGGTCGCTGATTTGCCGGATATTGGCCAGAATGTTTTTGTGGCTCAATTCGATGCCTTTCGGCGTGCCTTCGCTGCCAGAGCTGAACAGGATGGCGGCAGTGTCTTCCAGCTTTCTGGGGCGGAAATACAGCAGGCGCAAAACGCTGGCGGGCAATAGCAGGGTGGCCAGGAAGGTGCGGATTTTTGCTCCCCGGCCAATGGCAGCGCCAATGTCTTCAGCGTGCATGGCTTTTTCAGCCAGCATTTCGCGAAAATCAAAACCGCGCCCCGCCAGCCGTTCCAGAAACTGTTTTGAGGTCACAACCTGACGGATGTTCGCCTTTTCCAGCGCGGCTTCCAGCGCCTGTCGGCTGCTGGTGTAATTGATATTCACCGGCACTTTGCCCGTGACGAATAGCGCCATGTTGACAATGGCGGCAATGGTGGAGCCGGGCAACAGTACGCCGACATTTTCCCCGTCTTTCAAAGTACGCCGGAAATGGGCGACAAAGGCAAACACTGCCGTGGCAAATTGCAGATGGTTCAGGTTCATGCCGGTGCTGTCCACCGCCGCCGTGCGGAAAAGGCCACGTTTGGCGTGCCGGAGCCAGTTGTATACAAAAGGCCGCTGGCGCGCCATGAAATGTTCCCAGGTGGAACGGGATAGCGCCACCACTTGCTGTTTCATTTCCGCGCATTCGACAAAACGGTGCAGCGGTTTGCCAAAGGCCACGATAATGTCGCGTTTGCCGCTTCTGGAAGTGAGCGCCTTGTAATGCTCATCGGCGCGGCTGAATGTGGAACCCCACAGTCCGCGCAAATAAAACGGCACAATGCAGACGTTTTCCATTTCGCGGATAGCAACTTCATAGCCGCGCTGAAACTCGTTGATTTGTCCGTTGTAACTGATATGCCCTTCGGGAAACAGCGCCACCACTTCGCCCGCTTCCAGCCGTTCGCGAATGGCGGCCAGACTGGTGCGGCTGCTGCCCTTGCCAATCGGAATGACGCGGAACATTTTGAACAGCCAGTTCAAATACCATTTTTCGTAAATGCCGCGATACATGACAAACTTGATGGCGCGCGGGCTGGCCGCCTGCAACAGCATCCAGTCAATCCAGCTTGTATGGTTGCCCAGCAACAGCACGCCGCCGCGCGGCGGCAGGTTTTCCAGCCCTTGTACGTGGAAACGGTAGCCGGTTTTCAGAAACGGCAGCATCCAGAGGCGCGCAAAGAGGTGTGGCAATTCCAGGGCGGCATATATTCCACCTGCCAGGCAAATGAGCGCGGCAACAATAAAAATGATTGCCGTGTATGCGTGCGCGACTTGTACCAGCGCCACGCTGGCGGCCAGGAACACAATCATGGCGATGTTTTGCACAAAATTGTTCCCGGCGATGATTTTGCCCATATCCTTTTCGGGCGCCAGATATTGAATCGTGGCATTCATGGGTACGAGCACAAAACCGCCACAGATGCCAAACAGCAGCGAGCACGCGCCCAGCAGCCAGACGTTCGCGTGCGTGGCAAAGACCATCAATGTGATGAAAATGCCCAGCGCGCCGACGGGAATGACGCCGTGTTCGATATGGTGGCGCGACATGTTTCCGGCAATCGCCGCGCCGACAATCATGCCCACGCCTGAGAGCGCCAGAATGCCTTGCACGATGATGGCGTTATCGTCGCCAAATACTTCTTTGTAGTGCGCCGGAAATGCCGCTACCACGACTTGCGACACGCCCCAGAAGAGACTTAGCCCGATAATGGACAGCCAGATGTTGCGGTCACTGCGCACCACGCGCATGTTCTCCGCCAGATAGCCCAGTTTCAGATAGCGCCGCACATCAAATGTGGTTTTTTCGCCTTCCGGGTCGGCGCCAAACATGGGCAAACGCCACGAAAAAAACGCCTCGCCCGCGCTGAAAAGCACCAGCAGCACGCCAATGGGCCAGATGTTGGCGACAATCTGCGCGGGGTCGTGTGCGCCGCCATACCAATGTTCAAACGCAAAGGAAAACAGGAACGAACCGCTCAAAATGGCCACCACAGTGAGTGCCTGCACAATGCCGTTTGCCTGTCCCAGCCGCTCCACACCGGCAATGGATTTGATTAACCCGTATTTGGCTGGCGAATAAATGGCGCTTTGCGCCGCCAGCGCCAGCGTCAGCCAGAATGCCGCCCAGAACATGCCCGCTGCATAGGCCAGCAGCACGCCCACGGAAATGCCCACGGAAACGAGCGAGGCCACCCGCACTACGCGCGTTTTGTCGAATTTGTCGCTGATGAATCCGGCGGGTGAAAAGAGCAGCACGAAAGGCAGCAAAATCATGGCATTTACTGCCGCCGTAAGGGCAATCAGTTCTGTTCCATCGTGGCTTTTCATCAGCGTGTTCTGAATCGTGATTTTGTGCGCCAGATCCACGCAGGCGTTCAAAAACGCCACGATCAGATACGCCAGAAAACCACCCGTGCGCCAGAGGGAAGGGGTGTGTGTAGCAGGATTCATGGGTTCATGCTTGTGCAGTCAAAGGTTCGCGGATTGTACCCGCACTGCAGACAGACGAACAGCTCGCCCGATGTGGGCAGGGGGTGGATACTGGGTGCGCTGGTTCTGTATGTTCTGATGTTGCTTGCGCCCGGGGTGGGATATACTCGGCAGTTTCGGATGCGAGTGAGTGTGGAGTGGAAAAATGACGGTGTATCGTTGCAAGTGTGGTGCGGTGGCGGAGACGACGCAGGCGCATGGTTCGGAGACGGTTTGCGCAAATTGCCAGAGCACGGTGCAGGTCTATGATACGGTGCTGTATATCAAGTCTTTGCTGCAAAAGTATTCTGCGGTATATCAGCAATTGCGCAAGGTGCAGGCGGAGCAGGTTGCGGCGAATGGGGAAAAGGAGACGGGCGGTCGTGCAGATACAGATGCGCCGCGCTTGCCTGCGGAAATGGTGGGCAAAATAAAAGGATTGTTTGCAGAGCGGCAGAAAATCAAGGTGGCTTCACTGGCTACGGAGATTCAAAAAATCCTGCCCGATTTTGATCAGACAAAATACGGTTTCAAGAAGAAATTTTCGGATTTTGTGCGCCAGTGCGATTTTCTGGAAGTTCGGGGCGAGAAGCATGATATGGCGGTTTCGCTGAAAAAGGCGGGTGCAAACAAGGCGGTGGCTGTGGAGCCGGTGGCGGGCGGTTTGAACGATACGGATTTGTTTGC
>JAFSWK010000117.1 GCA_017444505.1 Rhodocyclaceae bacterium
CCTGCTCGTCGTTCTCACCCCCGCCTTCTGGCGGCGCTGATTTCACAGACAACAAAAAACCCGCTAAAGTTTGGCGGGTTTTTCTATTCGCATCCGGACGAAATCACTTCACGCGGTTGCGATATTCATTGGTGCGGGTATCAATTTCGATTTTGTCGCCAATTTCCACAAAGGCGGGCACCATCAGCTCGAAGCCAGTACCGATTTTCGCCGGCTTCATCACCTTGCCGGAGGTATCGCCTTTTACTGCCGGTTCGGTATAGGTGACTTCGCGCACCACGCTGGTGGGCAATTCCACCGCAATGGCCTTGCCGTTGTAAAACACCACTTCGCACTGCAAGCCGTCTTCCAGATACTTCAGCACGTCTTCCATGTTGTCGGCTTCCACCTCGTACTGGTTGTACTCGGCATCCATGAAAACGTACATCGGATCGGCAAAGTAGGAATAGGTGACTTCCTTGCGTTCCAGCACCACGACTTCAAATTTCTCATCGGCCTTATAGACCGATTCCGAAGCCGCGCCGCTGAGCAGGTTTTTCAGCTTCATCTTGACCACAGCCGCGTTCCGGCCAGACTTGTTGTATTCCGTCTTTTGCACCACCAGCGGGTCTTTCCCCACCATGATGACGTTGCCGGCACGCAGTTCCTGGGCGGTTTTCATCCTGTTTTCCCTCCGTAGTGAGAGTCTGAAAAACCGGGCATTATGCCACACCGGCAGCAAAATCCAACAAACACGACGCCAGCTCTGCGCCTGCCGCCAGCGCTCGCGCCCGCTGCTGCGCGTGTTCGCGCAACTGTGGCCAGTGCGCCCGCCACGCCTGCCAGTGTGCAAACGAAAACGCGCCCGCATTCCACGCGCTTGATGCCGCCTGCCACGCCGCGCGCACTTTCGCCGTCAAACCTTTGCCGTACCAATCATGAAACGCCGCCAGCTTCGCCAGATGCGCCTGGTCTTCCTGCACATAGGCGTGCCACAAAAACGGCCGCTGCGCCCAATGCGCACGCACCCACGAATCTTCGCCGCGCACGATGTTGGTATCACACGCCCACAGCAAACGGTCGTATTCCGCCTGCGTCACAAACGGCAGCGACAACACCCGCAGCGCGCCAAAATCGCGCGCCGTCCCGGCGGGCAACACGCCGCCGCAAAAGCGCGCCAGCGATGCCCACACCCGCCCTTGCGGCACCGCCAGCCGCAGCCGTTCCTCGCCCCCCGCCCAGGCGCGCAAACAGTCTTGCAGAAACGGTGCTTCATAGCTGAACAGGCTCACGCTCACGCACGCTTCTTCTTCGCCCCATTGCTGCCAGTAGCGCGCCCGCGCATCTTGCGTAAACGCCGCCTGCGCTTCCAGCAAACCCGCCTCGCGCAGCAGCCCGCCGGTGTTTTCCGTAAAGCCCGGGAAAAAGAAATGACAGGTCAGCGGCAGCGACGGATGCGGTGAAGCCCGCCCGTGGCAACCCGCCACCCAGTCTTCGCAGCTCAGATATTCCAGATTCACCCACACCGGCGCGCGCCCCCGCGCCGCCATCGCCTGCAATTGCGCACCCGGCAGGCCACAGGCAAACGCCTCAATGACCAAATCGCCCACCGTCTCCGGCACAAACGTTGCCGTCCACGGGCGCACCTGCACGCCTGCGTCCGCCGCCGTTCCGTCCATCATGGCCGCCAGCGTCTGCGGCTGGTCAATCCACAGCGTCACCGCGGCCTGGCTGCGCCGGTGCAGTTCGCGTGCCAGTCGCAGACACACCCCGGCGTCACCGAAGTTATCCACCACTTTGCAGAAAATTTCGATATGATTGAACAACTTGCCGTTCATTGTTGCCCGCTTTCCGACGTCTTGGAAAACTCCGGGATGCGCCGGGGATGATTTGTGGATAACCTGTATTTTCGCCTCTTCGGCCATTTTGTCCCACATTTGCGCCACAGCCTGCCCACCCGCAACCCACAGCCTTTTCCACAAACCTTTTTCCTTGTTTGTAAGGCACTTGCCTCACCTATCCACAGTTTTCGCCTGCCCCTCTTATTCATCTTCATTTATAAATACAAAAACAAGGGAAAAGCGTACCGCCTTGCCGTTACGTTTTCCGGTTTGGGCGAATGCGCGCCAACCAGTAAAATTGACGCTTTTTTGCGGAGCGTCCGCTTGTGAAATTTGAGCACATCATAGAAGTCAACCGGGACGCCGTCCCCGGCGTCGTTCCGCTGACTGCCGAAGCGCTCTGGTTTGGCCTCATGGTACGGGTGGAAGACCCTTGCCGTTTCCTGCCCGGCATCAACCACTGCACCATCGAACGCTGCGCGCCCAACCGCGTCTGTCGCACGCTGCACTCGGGCGCCTCCGTCATTCACGACGAAGCCGAATGGGAAGCGCCGCACTGGGTGCGCTTTACCGCCCGCACCGAAAACGGCGACGCAGCGGGCACGCACACCATCCGCATCCTGCAATCGGAAGATGGTGCGCTGGCGCTGCATTTTCACTATCAAACCGCCAGCACGCCGCAAACCAGCAAAGACGGCATCGACTACGCCGGCTTCATCCGCGAAGCCTGGCGTCAGGCCGATTTTGACACCGTGCGCACCATCCGCGAACTGCTCGCCACCCCGGACACGGCCAACTAAACATTCCCCCTTTTTCTTCCCAACTTTCAGGAACACACCGTATGTGGTTCAAAAACCTTCAACTCTACCGCCTTCCCCAACCCTGGGCGATGACCGCCGCCGAAGTAGAAGAAAAACTCGCCAAACACCGTTTTCAGCCCTGCGGCAGTCAAGACCCGCGCAGTGAAGGCTGGGTCGCTCCCGTCGACTGGGACGAACGGCTGGTCTATGAACAAAACGGCCAATGGCTGATTGCGCTGGGCAGTGAAGACCGCCTGCTGCCTGCCTCGGTCGTGCGGCAGGAAGTCAACGAACGCGCGCAGGTGCAGGCTGAAACGCAAGGTTTTCGCCCCGGGCGCAAACAGATGCAGACCATCAAGGAAGAAGTCCTGCAAGAATTCCTGCCTCGCGCCTTCACCCGCCGCAGCCGCATGTACGCCTGGATTGACCCGCGCAACGGCTGGCTGGCGATTGACGCTTCCAGCCCCACGCGCGGCGAGCGTCTGCTCGAAGCCCTGCATGACGCCATCGTACCGCTGCCCGTGCGCCTGCTGCGCACCGAACGTTCCCCGGCTGCGGTAATGACGCAATGGCTGCTTGCCGGGGAAGCCAGCGAAGGTTTCACGCTCGATTGTGATTGCGAATTGCGCGCCGTCAACGAAGAAAAATCCACCGTCCGTTACCTTCGTCACCCGCTGGAAGCGCCCGAAATCCGCGCCCATCTGCAAGCCGGCAAACAGCCCGTGCGGCTCGGTCTGGTCTTGCAAGACCGCGTCGCCGTCACACTCACCGACAAAGGCGAACTGAAAAAGCTCGCCTTCCTCGACGTCGTGCGCGAATCGCTGGAGACGCTGGATGAAAACGACGCCGCCGCCGTCTTCGACGCCGAATTCCTGCTCATGACTGCCGAGCTGCAAACCCTGCTCGCCGCGCTTGTCGCCGCCCTCGGTGGTGAAAGCAAAGCCAGCGCCTGAATGTTCACCCTTCGCCGCAAGGAACTGTCCCATGTCCCGCCCGCAAAATGATGTTTTCCTGCGCGCCCTGCTGCGCCAGCCCACCGAATACACGCCCATCTGGATGATGCGTCAGGCCGGTCGCTATCTGCCTGAATACCGCGAAACCCGCGCCCGCGCCGGCAGTTTTCTCAGCCTGTGCAAAACGCCGGAACTGGCCTGTGAAGTCACCCTGCAACCGCTGGAACGTTTCCCGCTGGATGCCGCCATTTTGTTTTCTGACATCCTCACCGTGCCCGACGCCATGGGTCTTGGCCTCTACTTTGCCGAAGGCGAAGGCCCGCGTTTTCAACGTCCCTTGCGCGACGAAGCCGCCATCCGCGCCCTGCCCGTACCCGACCCGCAGCAAGAACTGCGCTACGTCATGGACGCCGTGCGCACCATCCGCGCCGCATTGCATGACCGCGTACCCCTGATTGGCTTTTGCGGCAGCCCCTGGACGCTCGCCTGCTACATGGTCGAAGGCGGCTCTGGCGCCGCCAGCGATTACCGCACCATCAAAACGCTGGCGTACAGCCGCCCCGAACTGCTGCACCACATTCTGGATACGACCGCCCGCGCCCTCATTGCCTACCTCAACGCGCAGATTGAATCCGGTGCGCAAGCGGTGATGATTTTCGACTCCTGGGGCGGCGTACTCAGTGCCAGCGCCTTCCGCGAATTTTCGCAAGCCTATTTGCGGCAAGTCGTCGCCGGTCTTGTCAAAGAGCGCGACGGCGAACGCATCCCCGCCATTGTCTTTACCAAAGGCGGCGGCCTCTGGCTTGATGCGCTGGCCGACACCGGCGCCGACGCCCTCGGCATTGACTGGACCATCGACATCGCCCGCGCCCGCGCGCAGGTCGGCGACCGTGTCGCCCTGCAAGGCAATCTTGACCCCGCCATCCTCTTCGGCAGCCATGACGCGATTGAACGCGAAGCCCGCGCCGTGCTGGACGGTTTCGGTGCCAATCCCGGCCACGTCTTCAACCTCGGTCACGGCATCTCGCAACACACCCCGATTGACGCCGTCGAAGTGCTGGTGCGCACCGTCCACGAACACAGCCGAGAAGCGCGGGCGTGACGCATGAA
>JAFSWK010000118.1 GCA_017444505.1 Rhodocyclaceae bacterium
GTGCCGCTGACCGTCGCCGCCACGCCGTTTTTCGCCCGTCTGGTGGAAAACGTCCTGCGCGAGCTGGACCGCGGCATTCTCGAAGCCTGCCAGTCGATGGGCATCCGGCTGCCGCGCATCATCCTCGGCGCACTGCTGCCCGAAGCGCTGCCGGGCATTCTGGCGGCGATTACCGTCACCGGCGTCACCCTGATTTCTTACACCGCAATGGCCGGCGCGGTCGGCGCGGGCGGCCTGGGCGACATTGCCATCCGCTACGGCTACCAGCGCTTTGAGACCACGGTGCTGATTGTCTCGGTCATCCTGCTGGTGATTCTGGTCAACATCATGGAATGGGTCGGCCAGCGTCTGGTGCGCCATTTTACGCACTGGTAAGTAGAGACCGCGTGCATATTTATGCACGTTATAAGCAAACCGGAAAATCCGCTGTACAAGCGCATGGCCGGGTTTTATAGTGGCGCACCATTTCGTTTTTTCCTGTTCTTACAAGGAGTCATCATGTCTTTTTCCTCTACCCTTTTGCGCGCCTTTGCCCTTGCTGGCGCGCTGACCCTCTCTGGCACCGCACTGGCGCAAGAGGCCGGTGAGACCATCACGATTGCCGCCACGCCGGTGCCGCACGCGGAAATTCTCAACTTCATCAAACCCGAGCTGGCCAAGCAAGGCGTCAACCTGGTGGTGCGTGAATTCACCGACTACGTGCAGCCAGCGATGCAGACCAACGAGCGCAACGTCGACGGCAACTTCTTCCAGCACGAGCCGTACCTGATTGAATTCAAGCGCGAGCACAAGGAAGACCGTCAGAAGATTGTCGCCAAGATTCACATTGAACCGTTCGGCGCCTATTCTGCCCATCACAAGGTCGCGGCGGACATTCCCGACGGTGCCACCATCGCCATCCCCAACGACCCGTCCAACTCCGGTCGCGCGCTGCTTTTGCTGGCCAGCCAGCAACTCATCAAGCTCCAGCCGCTGGCCAGTGACGTTTCCGCCACGCAGCGCGACATTCTGGAAAATCCAAAGAAATTCAAATTCCGCGAAATTGAAGCCGCGATGTTGCCGCGCGTGCTGCCGGAAGTCGATTTGGCGCTAATCAACACCAACTACGCCATCGGTGCCAAGCTCAATCCGCTGAAAGACGCGCTGTTTATTGAAGACGCCAATTCGCCTTACACCAACATTCTGGTCGCCCGCACGGACAACGCCAACAGCCCGGCGATGCAGAAACTGGCCGCAGCGTTGCAAACCGACGCGGTGCGCAAATTCATTCTGGAAAAATACCAAGGCGCGGTTGTGCCGACATTCTGAAGCCTTCCCCGACCCGGCAAGCCGCGCAAGGCTTGCCGTCGCGGGACGGCTGGGCTACCATCACGCCTTCACAACAGCTCCTCTACGGCGGCGTTACAGCCGCCGTATTGTTTTTCCCGGCACAGGAAGGATTCCCGCCATGAACCACCTGATGAACGTGTTTGCGCGACAGGATGTCGCCTTCACCCACGGCGACGGCGTTTGGCTGTATGACGAAGAAGGCCGCCGCTATCTGGACGCCCTCGGCGGCATTGCCGTCTCTACGCTGGGGCACAACCATCCCCGCCTGGTGCGCGCCATCTCCGAGCAGGCCGCCCGCGTGCTGCACACTTCCAACCTGTACCGCATTCCCGAGCAGGAAGCGCTGGCCGACCGTCTTTGTGCGCTCTCCGGCATGAACGAAGCGTTCTTCTGCAATTCCGGCTGCGAGGCCAACGAAGCGGCCATCAA
>JAFSWK010000119.1 GCA_017444505.1 Rhodocyclaceae bacterium
GCGGGCTGCGCCGCAGCAGATTCGGTGATGGTTTCCACCCGAATCTGGGCGGGGGCGTCCTGTGCCTGGACGGCGGAGGCGCTGACAGACAGCAGGCTGGCAAGAACAAGGGCAAGACGGATGCGCATCGAGAACTCCTTTCGGGACATTCAGTTTCAGGTAAACACGGCAATGATAGGCGAAGTCGCGGCAATTGTGTGAGAATGTTTTGAAATGTGTCGCCAATTTTACGAAAACGGACGCGGCGCAGCCTATAATCCGCCGTTTTTACGCACTTTTGAAAAGAGGAAGCAAGCATCATGGCAGGGCATTCCAAATGGGCCAACATCCAGCATCGCAAGGGGCGTCAGGATGCCAAGCGTGGCCGGATTTTCACCAAGCTGATTAAGGAAATCACGGTCGCCGCGCGCATGGGCGGCGGGGACGTGAACTTCAACCCGCGCCTGCGTCTGGCGGTCGATAACGCCAAGGCGGAAAACATGCCGGGTGAGAACATCGAACGCGCCATCAAGCGCGGCACCGGCGAGCTGGAAGGCGTCAATTATGAAGAGGCGCGCTACGAAGGCTACGGCATCGGCGGTGCGGCGGTGATGGTCGATTGTCTGACCGACAACAAAACCCGCACCGTGGCCGATGTGCGTCACGCCTTTTCCAAACACGGCGGCAACATGGGTACGGATGGCTGCGTGGCCTTCCAGTTTCGGCATTGCGGCCTGATGCTGTTTGCGCCCGGCACCAGCGAAGAGGCGCTGATGGATGCGGCCATCGAAGCGGGCGCGGAAGACGTGGTGACGAACGATGATGGTTCCTTTGAGGTTGTCACCGCGCCCAACGAATATCCGAACGTGAAGGCGGCGCTGGAAGCGGCGGGCTTTACGCCGGAATTTGGCGAAGTGACGATGAAGCCGCTCAACGAGACGGAACTGGAAGGCGACGAGGCGGTGAAAATGCAAAAACTGCTCGACGCCCTCGATGCCCTCGACGACGTGCAGCAGGTCTACACCTCGGCGGTCTTCGACGAAGGCGAATAACTCGCCGCCGCACCGCGCGCGTGAGCACGCCTGAACCCGCCATCCGCATCCTGGGGCTGGACCCGGGGCTGCGCACCACTGGCTTTGGCGTCATCGACGTTGTGGGCAACCGCCTGCGCTACGTTGCCAGCGGCAGCATCCGTAGTCCGGCGGGCGAAGAGTTGCCCGTGCGCCTGAAGGCGCTGCTTGACGGCGTGCGCGAAGTCATCGCCTGCCATGCGCCGCAGGTGGTGGCGGTGGAAAAAGTGTTTGTGAATACCAACCCGCAATCGACGCTGTTGCTTGGGCAGGCGCGCGGCGCGGTGATTTGCGGCGCGGTGGCCTGTGATTTGCCGGTGGCCGAATACACCGCCTTGCAGATTAAACAGGCCGTGGTCGGCCACGGCAAGGCGGCCAAGGAACAGGTGCAGCACATGGTGCAGCGGCTGCTGGCGCTGACCGGCGCGCCGGGGCCGGATGCGGCGGACGCGCTGGCCTGCGCCATCTGCCACGCGCACGCCGGACTGGGACAAATCCAGATGGAACACAAACGCCCGGCGCGACGGCGCAGCGCGCGCTGGACGGCGCTGCCGTAAAAAAGGGACGGAAGGACGGGCTGCGCGACGGCGGCGGCGCGTGGGTCAATCGCCGGGTTCAAAAATGTGCCGCGCGCGTTTTGCGTTGCACAGCAATTCGTAGCTGATGGTGCCGACGGCCTGCGCGATGCTGTCGACCGGAATCTGTTTGCCCCACAGCTCCACGCGGCTGCCCACACCGGCTTCGGGCAGCTCGGTCAAATCAATGGTGAGCATGTCCATCGCCACGCGCCCGACCAGACGGGCGAGTTGACCGTCGACGGCCACCAGCGTGCCATCCGCGCTGCGCGGATAGCCGTCGGCATAGCCTGCGGCGACCAGCCCGATGCGCATCGGGTGCGGCGCGTGAAAGCGCGCGCCATAGCCCAGCGGCGCACCGGCGGCCAGTTCGCGCACGGCAAAGACGCGGCTCTCAAACGTCATCACCGGACGCAAATCCACGTCAGCGGCGGGCAGCGGATTGCTGCCATAGAGCGCGATGCCCGGACGCGCCCAGTCGCGGCGGGCGGCGGGGTGCGCCAGAATGCCGGCGGAATTGGCCAGACTGCGCTCGCCCGCCAGCGCGCGCGTGTGCTGGTCGAAGCAGGTGATTTGTTCGCTGGTGGCGGCTTCCTGCGGCTCGTCGGCGCGCGCCAGGTGCGTCATCAGGGTGATGCTGGAGACCTGCGCGCAGGCGCACAGGCGCTGATGGGCGCGGGCGATGGCCTCGGCGTTGAAACCGACGCGGTTCATGCCGGTATTGAATTTCAGCCAGACATGCATGGGCTGCGCGAAGGTTTGTTCTTCCAGCGCGCGCAACTGCGATTCCTGATGCACCACCAGCCAGAGCTTGTGCGCGCTGGCGGCGCGCCAGTCTTCGCCGTCAAAGGCACCTTCCAGCACCAGAATCGGCGCCGTGATGCCCGCTTCGCGCAGCACCAGCGCCTCTTCGACGAAAGCGACGGCAAAGCCATCGGCCAGCGGCGTGAGCGCCCGCGCGCATTCCACCGCGCCGTGGCCGTAAGCGTTGGCCTTGACGACGGCCAGCGCGCGCGCGCCGTGCATCTGGCGCAGCAGGCGATAGTTGTGTTGCAGGGCGGCAAGGTCAATTCGCAGGCGGGCAGGGCGCATGTGGGGAACTCCTCGGGCGGGCGGGAAAGGGATAAAGACTGGACTGGCAGGGGGAAACATGTCAAGCGCCTGCCCGCACGGGGGAGGGGAATGAAATTTCCGGAAAAAATTTGCAATGTTTTTGCTGTTTTTTGCCAAGACAAGAATACAATGGCGAAGCTTGTGCCCATTTTGTATCTGGCCTTTTCGCATTGCCAAGGCCAGTCTTGCTTCAAGAGATTGCGATGAACCAAAAGGCGCGTATTCTGGCGGGAATCCTTTTGCTGGTATTTGCGGCAGGGCTGGGCGCACTCTTTCTTTCCGGCAAGCCGCACGGGCAAAAGGGAGAGGAAGTCTTTCAGGGCAAAAATGCGGGCGATTTTCTGCTGGCGCAATGGCGCGAACCCATCCGCCCCTTGCCGGAGCAACTGGAAGACATCGTGCCCGGGCGAGCCGAGCTGGGGATGCGCCTGTTTCACGATGTGCGCCTGTCCCGGGACGACACCATCGCCTGTGCTTCGTGTCATAACCTCGGCACAGGCGGGGTCGATGGCAAGGAACGTTCGCCGGGGGTAGATGGTGCGCTGACTGCGGTCAATACGCCGACGGTGCTCAATTCTCGCTACAACTTCGTGCAGTTCTGGGACGGGCGGGCCAAGACGCTGGCCGAACAGGCTGAGAACGTGCTTCACAACCCGGTGAGCATGGCCACCAACTGGCAGGAAGTTCTGGGCAAGCTGCGCGCGGATGCCTACTATCCGGGGCTGTTCATCCGCAATTATCCGAAGCGCGGCATGACGCCCGAGACGGTGGTCGATGCCATTGCCGAGTTTGAAAAAACGCTGGTGACGCCGTCGCGTTTCGACCGCTATCTGCGGGGCGACCACGCCGCGCTCACCGAGGAAGAAAAGGCCGGTTACGCGCGTTTCAAGTCGCTGGGCTGTGCCAGTTGTCATCAGGGCATCAACGTCGGCGGCAACCTGTTCCAGCGCTTTGGCGTAATGGCCAACTTTTTTGCCGACCAGGAAATTTCCCGTGCGGATTTGGGGCGCTTCAACGTCACCGGCAAGGAACGCGACCGTCACGTCTTCAAGGTGCCTTCGCTGCGCAATATTGAGCTGACCGCGCCGTATTTCCACGATGGCCGCGCCCTTTCGCTGGAATCGGCCATTGCCGTCATGGGGGCGTATCAGCTTGGGCGTCCGCTGTCGCAAGACGACATCCGTCTGGTGGCGGCGTTTCTGAAAACGCTCACCGGTCGCTGGACGCCGATGGACTACGAGGCAGAGCAGTCGGCGCAAGGAGAACGGCATGACGACTTCTGATGTCGCCACCGCCGCCGCAGGCACTTCCGCGGCGCAGGCCGTAGTGATTGCGCACCCTCAGGAAACGCCGCCCCCGGCGGGGAAAGAGGCGGCTTTGCAGTTGCGTCAGCAGGAAACGCGCCGCGCCTGGCGCTATTTGCGGCTGCTGCTGGCGGTGCTGGCGACCGTGTTGCTGATGAGCTGGCTGTTTGTGCGTGCCGATGCCATCAACATCCGCGAGCACCAGCAATATCTGTGGAACCTCTATCAGGTGCGCCAGACCGATGCGGAGCTGATGGCCGCAGTGCTGACCAGCCACCTGGGCTTGCGTGCCGATTTTGATGCCATTGTGCAAGCCTCGGACGGCTTGTGGAACGCAGTGCAATCGCTGGAAAACGTGCCTTCCTTCCTTGCTGTGCCCAGCCAGCAGCGGCTGCGTGAGAAGGTCGCCTTGTTGCGTCAGGAGCAGCGCCTGCGCATGGACGATGTAGACACCTTCAAGCGGGTCAACTCCATCACCCGCAATTCCATGGACATTCTGCCGCTGCTGAAAAGCAATCTGGAAAACGAACCGATTCCCATCGCCTGGCGCGATCGGGCAGACGAACTGCTGCATGGCGCGCTCACCCACACCCACAAGCTGGCGCCAGAGGAACTGGTGAGGCTGAACCGCCGCTTGCTGGAGCTGAAGGAAGACCTGGAAAAACAGCGCGCGCGCAGCGAGGAGGGCGACGAGCTTGACCTGCTGGTGCGGCACGTGCAAGACAGGAAAGACGATGCGGTGGAGGATTTGCTGCTCCACATTCAGACCATTTTCGAGAACAAGCCCGAGCTGGACCAGGTGACGCTCAGCATCATGGCCTATTCCGCCGCGGAGCTGACCGAGGAAATCACCACCATCTATTCTGCCGCCTATGGTCAGGCGCAGCGCTGGGCGCGCTTGTACCGCATTGCGCTCTACGTGCTGGGCTTGTTGCTGGCCGGGGTGTTGGGGATGATTTTCCTGCGTCTGCAACGCACCACGCGCGCGCTGGAATACGCCCATGACGATTTGCGCGAACGCTATGAAGCGCTGCAACGCGCGCAAAGCGAGCTGGCGCTGTTTGGCCGTCTTTTCAGCAATGCCCGCGAAGGCATGATGATTACCGATGCCGAACAGCGCATCATCGCGGTCAATGCCTCTTTCGTCGCCATCACTGGCTATGACAACGAGCAGATTCTCGGGCTGACGCCCAGCGTGCTCTCTTCGGGCAAGCAGGATGAAGCGTTTTACCGCGACTTTTGGGAAGTGCTGAACCGCGAGGGGCGCTGGCAGGGTGAAATCTGGAACCGCCGCCAAAGTGGCGAAGCGTATCCCGAATGGCTTTCGGTGACGGTGGTGCGCAACGAAATGGGCGACGTGGTCAACTACGTGGGCATCTTTTCCGACATTTCTGAGCGCAAGCGTGCCGAGGCGCGCATTCACCATCTGGCGCATTACGACGCGCTCACCAACCTGCCCAACCGCGCCCTGCTGCAAGACCGTCTGGAACAGGCCGTGCTGCAATCGCGGCGCAAGAACAAGCAAGCGGCGGTGCTGTTCCTTGACCTTGACCGCTTCAAGCCGGTCAATGATTCCCTCGGTCAGGACGTTGGCGATGAGCTGCTCATCCAGGTGGCCGACCGCCTGCAACGCACGGTGCGCGAGGTCGATACGGTTGCCCGTTATGGTGGCGACGAATTTGTCGTTGTCTCGCAAGACATTGAACAGGCGCAGGGCGCGGCGATGATTGCGCGCAAACTGCTGACCGCGCTGAACGAACCCTACGCGCTGGGTTCGCACGAACTGACGGTGACGGCCAGCATCGGCGTGGCCGTCTATCCGGAAGACGGCGATACTGCCGCCACGCTGCTCAGAAATGCCGACGTTGCCATGTATGGTGCCAAAACCGGGCACAGCGGCGTGCAGTTCTACTCGAAGGAAATGAACACCAACAGCGTGGGCGAACTGCTGCTGCAAAACCAGTTGCGCGGCGCCATCGACCGCCACGAACTGCTGCTCTACTACCAGCCGAAGGTCGACGCGGTCACTGGCAAACTCGTCGGCGCCGAGGCGCTGCTGCGCTGGGAACATCCCGAATTCGGCCTGCTCAGTCC
>JAFSWK010000120.1 GCA_017444505.1 Rhodocyclaceae bacterium
ATCCGGCCGGGGATCCGCAGCAGCAGGAAACGTTTGTGCCGCGCGTGTATCTGGACGACCAGTGGGCCGTCATGCACGTCGACGGTTGGGAGAAGGATGCCATTAAGGTGTTTTACGGTTCCAGCAAAACGGCGCTGAAAAAGGGCGCCGGCACCTGGAGCGGTTCCCGCCTGTGCGGGCAGGACGGCAGGAAACCTTGCGCGAGGTCAGAAAACGCGCCAGAGCGGATGAGCGCCGAAAAAGGCCGCCCGCCCGATGGCAAAGCGCCTCGGCGCGCCGCCTCGGTTGCGCTTGCTGCGGGCATCCGTTAGAATCGCGCGTTTCCACTTGGCGCGATGGCAGAGTGGTTATGCAGCGGCCTGCAAAGCCGTCTACCCCGGTTCGATTCCGAGTCGCGCCTCCAGATACACAAAAGCCACCCCAGGCGGGTGGCTTTTTCTTTACCTGCGCCGCGTGCGGCTTATTGCAGTTTTTCGTGCAGCAGTGTGAGGATGCGGCGGGCGGTTTCTGAGGTTTCGGGCTGGCCTTGTGCGTTGAGGATGCGCACGATGGTGCGGGTGCCGTCGCTTTTGAGCTGCACGCGAAATTCGCTGTTGATGGGTGCGTCTCCGCGCCAGAAGGCGAGTTTGGAGAAGAAGCCTTTTTCGGCGCGCGCCTGGTCGGTGTCGATATAGCGCACGTAGTACAGGCCTTCTTCGCGGTTGCGGTCTTCCACGGTGAAGTCGCTGCGATCCAGCGCCACGCCCACCTGACGCCATGCACGGTCAAAATCCAGCTCGATGCGCAAAAAGGGCGCTTGCCCGTCGTTGGCAACCAGCGTGGCGGCGACCTGCGGCTGCGAGGCAGCGCCGCTGCTGTCGCCGCTTGCCGAGGCGGCCAGCTTGTCGTCGGCCTTCTGTTTGTCGACGCCCAGATGAATCATCAGGCGGCGCAGCATTTCGGCTTCCAGTTCGGGGTCGGACGGGCGCGGCTGCCAGACGGTAGTGTCCTTGTTCTTGTCGGCATAGACCTCTTCCATGCCACGATGCGAGACGTAGACATTCACCGTACCGGCTGCGGCGCGGGTGTCGATTTCAATGCGGGTGCGGAAGCGGTCGCGCAGGCCGGTGGAAAACGCCTGGTCAAAGACTTTGCCGATGGTGCGGCGGATGAAATCCTGCGGAATCTTGGCGCGGTCTTCCGCCCAGTCGGTTTCCAGAATGCCGATGTCGGGGCGGTCGGTCTGGATGTTGAAGCCCAGTTGTTCCCAGAACATGCGCAGTTCCGGCCAGAGCTTGGCTGCATCGGCATGTTCAATGACCAGCCAGCGTTGTTCGCCGGAACGCTCGATGTGCATGTCCGGCACCTGTACGAGCACGTCCTCACTGCCGACGCGCTGCGATTGCGCGTTGCGCTCGTCGCGATAATCCGACCAGGTGGCTGCGCCCGTGCTGCCTGCGGGCATGGCGTAGCGTTCGTCCTGACGCGGGCCGACCAGGTCGGGCGGCATTTCCAGCGAGTTGCTTTTTTTCGCGCTTTTGTAGTCGATGGTGTCCGATTCCAGCAGACCGCCCGAAGAGCAGGCGGTGAGTGCGGCGCAGGCGAGCGCAAGGAAGGTGAGACGGGGGGTGGCGGTCATGGCAGGTGAAGTCCTCTCGTCGGTCAAACAGAAATGCCGGCTTGTTGCAGGGCGGCGCGCACGCGCGCGTGGCAGCCTTCGGAAAGCGGCACCAGCGGCAGGCGGATGCCGGATTGAATTTTGCCCATCTGCTGCAAGGCCCATTTGACGGGAATCGGGTTGGCTTCGCAGAAAAGCTGGCGGTGCAAACCCAGCAGCGTGCGGTTGATGGCGCGGGCTTCGTCCAGACGCCCGGCCAGCGCAGCTTCGCACATCTGGTGCATCTGGCGCGGGGCGACGTTGGCGGTGACGGAAATGACGCCGTGCCCGCCCATGAGCAAAAAGGCCAGCGCGGTCAGGTCATCACCCGTGTAAAGGGCGAAAGTTTCGGGCACGCGCTCGCGCAGTTCGCAGCCACGACCAATGTCGCCGGTGGCATCCTTGATGCCGGCGATATTGGGCACTTCGGCCAGCCGCAAGACGGTGTCGTTATTCATGTCTGCTACCGTGCGCCCGGGCACGTTGTAGAGAATCAGCGGCAGTTCAACGGCTTCGGCAATGGCGCGAAAATGGCGGTACAGCCCTTCTTGCGTCGGCTTGTTGTAGTAGGGCACGACGGAAAGATGCGCCTGCGCACCGGCTTCCTTCGCAAAGCGGGCGAGCGCGATGGCTTCCTGCGTGGAATTGCCGCCCGTACCCGCGATGATGGGCAGGCGGCCTGCGGCGTGTTCGACGGCAAGACGAATCAGCTCGCAATGCTCTTCCACGGGGACGGTGGGCGATTCGCCCGTGGTGCCGACAACGACGAGGGCATCCGTGCCCTCGGCAATGTGCAGGTCAATGAGCTGGGTGAAGGCTTGGCGGTCCAGACTGCCGTCCGGAAACATGGGGGTGACGACCGCGACGATGGAACCTGTAATCATGATGGAGGCCGGATTCGGTGCAAAACGGCGATTCTACAATGCCCCCGCGCCGCCCGCGCAGCCGGCGCATAGTTTTGTAACGTCTTTTCTTTTGCGCTCGCGCAGGCGGCGTTCAGGCGTTCGTGCTGCTGGCGCGCATGGCCTGATAGAGGTAGTAGCACATCGACCAGAGCGTGAGCACCATCGCCAGATAAATCAGCACGGTGCCCAGCGGCTGCAAATCCAGCCCGAAGACGGGCAGGCCGTAGAGCAAAATGGGCAGCGCAATCATTTGCGCGGTGGTTTTGAGCTTGCCGATGGTGGCCACCGCCACGCTGGCCGAACGGCCTTCCTTGGCCATCCATTCGCGCAGCGCCGAGATGGTGATTTCGCGCCCGATGATGACCACGGCGACGATGGCCGCCACGCGGCCTGTTTCTACCAGCATAATCAACGCGGTGGCGACCATGAGCTTGTCGGCCACCGGGTCAAGAAACGCGCCGAAGGCCGAGGTTTGTTGCAGCTTGCGCGCCAGCCAGCCATCAAGCCAGTCGGTAACGGCGGCCAGAATGAACACGGCGACCACCCAGAAAGCGCGCACTTGCTCGGAGAGCCAGCCTTCGGGCAGATAAAACAGCACGACAAAGACGGGAATCAAGGCAATGCGCGCCCAGGTGAGGGCGGTGGGCAGATTGAGGGCGGGAACAGGCATGGACGCGAAAAGGCGGTGCTCAAAAGACGAAAAGGGCGGCAAGTGTAGCGCACAAGCGGGGCCGGTGTCGCGCCCGCAGCGCATCCGGCGCGGCCTGTTCTGTGCGTCGGTTCATCTTGTGGCCGTTTCGCCAGTCTACGCGCCTTCGCCTTCGCCCTTCGGGGTGTCTTCGGCGTGGGCGGCTTCTACGTCGCGGGTGGCGGTTTTCAGGCGGACGTGGCGGATGCTCAGGCCTTTGACCATGTAGACCACCGAGCCGGCGATGTTGGTGGCGTGGTCGGCTATGCGTTCAATGGCTTTGGCGGCGAACATCATGTCGATGGAACGGGTGATGGTGCGTGGGTCTTCCATCATGAAGGTGATGAGTTCGCGGGTGACGGATTTGAAGAGGGAGTTGACGGTTTTGTCTTGCCGCAAAATGCTGCCAATCTGCGAGATGTCGCGGCGGGCGAAGGCGTCGGCGGCGCGGTCGAGCATGGTGATGGCTTGTTCGGCAACATGGCGCAAATCCACGTCCGGACAAATGTGCTGGGCGTCGCTGCGGATGATTTTGCGGGTTTTCTTGGCGATTTTCTTGGCTTCGTCGCCAATGCGTTCGAGGTCTTTAATCATCTGCATGGCGGTGATGATGAGCCGCAAATCGCGCGCTTGCGGGGCGTGGCGGGCGATGAGCTGGATGCAGATTTCGTTGAGTTCGCGCTCGTCTTCGTCAATCTTGCGGTCTTCGCGGATGACTTCTTCGACGACGTCCAGATCGCGCCGCGCCAGCCCGTCAATGGCACGGGCAACTTGCGTGCTGGCGCGCTGCGCCATGAAGAGCACGCGCTGTTGCACCTGGTTCAAGTCGTTGTCAAAGGCGGAAAGGGTGTGTTTGTTCATGACGATGCGTGGGGCGCGGAGGCGGACGGTACAAAGCCGGGAGCATATCAGGCGGACGTTGCAGTTTTGTTGCGCAAGCGCACGCCGTCGGCGTGGGCGCTGATGAGTACGTCGGCACCACGGCGGGCAAACAGGCCGTTGGTGACGAGGCCGGGATAGTGGTTGAGCGCCTCTTCCAGGGCGACCGGCTCGGTGATGGCCAGACCGTGCAGGTCCAGAATGTGGTTGCCGTTGTCGGTGACAAAATCCGTGCGCCATTGCACGCGCGCGCCCAAATCTGCCGCCAGACGGCGGGCGAGGTGTTCGCGCGCCAGCGGGATGACTTCCACCGGCAGCGGGAATGCGCCCAGCGTGTCGACTTCCTTGCTGGCGTCGCATACGCAGACGAAGGTGCGCGCGGCGCTGGCGACGATTTTTTCGCGCGTCAGTGCGCCGCCGCCGCCTTTGATCATGTGAAAGCGGGGGTTGATTTCGTCCGCGCCGTCAATGTAGATGGGCAGTTCGGTGCCCATTGGCAAGTCGTTGAGATCCAGCACGGCGATGCCTTGCGCGGCCAGTCGCTGCGTGCTGGCTTCGGAGCTGGAAACGGCGGCGCGGATGCGGTCTTTCAAGGGGGCGAGCGCATCAATGACCAGGTTGATGGTCGAGCCTGTGCCCATGCCGAGGATGGCGTCGGCGGGCAGGTGTTGGGCGAGGTATTGCACGGCGGCGGCGGCGGCGGCGGCTTTCAGTTCGTTCTGGTTCATGGCGGGAAAAGACGGTGTGGGCGGGAAAGGAAAGGGTCAGACAGGTTCGGCGGCGAGTTCGTCGAGCAGGGCGGCAATGGCGGTTTCGCACAAGTCAATGACGCGCGCAAAGGCGGGCGCGTCGGCGTAATACGGGTCGGGAATGTCCAGTTGCGCGGGCGGCGGTGTGAGGTAGCTCATCAAAAGGCGGATGCGCGGGTGAAACTCGGGCGGGGCGAGGCGGCGCAGGTGGTGCAGGTGGCCGCTGTCGAGGGCGAGCACGCGGTGGGCGCGGGCAATGTCGTCGACGGTGCATTGGCTGGCCGAAAGCCCTGTCAGGTCGTAGCCACGGGCAAGTGCGGCTTGGCAGGCGCGCGGGTCGGGCGCTTCGCCAATGTGGTAGCCGTGCGTGCCGGCGGAGGCGGCCTGAAAGCGCCCAGTCAGGCCGCGCGCGGCAATCATCTGGCGGGCGATGGCTTCGGCGGTGGGCGAGCGGCAGATGTTGCCCGTGCAGACGAAGAGCAGCGTGGCCGGTTGGGTGCGTGCGTGCATGGTGGTTGGCATGGTTCATTGCCCCCGCATGAAAAACTGGTCGAGTTCTTGCAGGCTGAATTGCCGCCAGGTGGGGCGCCCGTGGTTGCATTGGTCGATGCGTTCGGTTTGCTCCATGTCGCGTAGCAGGGCGTTCATTTCGGGCAGCGTGAGCAGGCGGTTGGCACGCACCGCGCCGTGGCAGGCGAGCGTGGCCAGGATTTCGTTGCGGCGGGTTTCCAGTACGTTGCTTTGCGGAAATTCTTCCAGGTCGGCGAGCAGGGCGCGCAGCAAGGTGTCGAGCGGGGCGCGGGCGAGCAGGGCGGGGGTGCTGTCGAGCACGAGCAAATCCGGTTCGCGCACCTGATGCGCAAAGCCGAGCTGGTTGAGCGTGTCGCCATGCGCGCGGGCGGTCGCCAGTTCGCGCGCGGACAGGCGCAGCGTGGCGGGCAGCAGCAGGCGTTGCGTGGATGCTTCGCCTTCCAGCGCGCGTTTGAGCCGTTCGTACAAAATGCGCTCGTGCGCGGCGTGCATGTCGACCAGCACGAGGCCGTGGCGGTTTTGCGCCAGGATGTAAATGCCGTGCAACTGCCCGAGCGCGAAGCCCAGCGGCGCATCGTCGGCGGCAGTGGCGGGCAGTTCGGCTTGCAGGGGAAGCGGGGCGGCGGCGGGCGGGCGGGCGCTTTGTGCGAAGGCGTAGTAACGCGGTGCTGCGCCTTCGCGCACTGCGCCGCTGGATGCGGAGAAATTGCGCGGGGGGGCATAGCCCGCAGCCATCGGCACGGCAGGCGCGGAGGCGATTTCTGGCGCGGGAAGCTCTGCGGCGGCGGCCTGACTGCCCGCCAGCGCGCGTTCCAGCGCGTGCAGCACAAATTGATGAATGGCGCGCGCTTCACGAAAGCGCACTTCGGTTTTCGCCGGATGCACGTTGACGTCGACGGCGGCGGGGTCCAGCGTCAAAAACAGGACGCAGGCCGGATGGCGGCTGTTGTGCAGCACGTCGGCATAGGCTTGCGTGATTGCGTGCGTAATCAGTTTGTCGCGCACAAAACGGTGATTGACAAAGAAAAACTGCGCTTCGCGGTTGCTGCGCGAAAAGGCTGGTGCGCTGGCGTAGCCGGTCAGACGCAGCAGACCGGCGTCGGCTTCCACGGGGCGGGCGTGGCTGAGGAAGTCTTCGCCGAGCAGGTCGGCAGCGGCCAGGCGGTGGATAATGCGCCCGTTGTGCGAAAGCTGCATGGCCACATCCGGGCGCGCCAGCGCGATGCGGCGAAAGACGGCGTCGCAGTGGGCAAATTCGGTGGCTTCGGTTTTCATGAATTTGCGCCGCTCGGGGGTGTTGTAATAGAGGTCGGAAACATCCAGCGTGGTGCCGACGTTGGCCGAGGCGGGCGCGATTTCGTGCTGCGGGTCAATCTGCCAGGCGTGCGGCGCGTCCGGCGTGCGGCTGGTGAGCGTGGTGCGCGCTACCGAAGAAATCGCTGCCAGCGCCTCGCCGCGAAAGCCCATCGTGGCGACTTGTTCCAGGTCGTCAAGCGAGCGGATTTTGCTGGTGGCGTGCCGGGTGAGCGCCAGCGGCAGTTCGTCGCGCGCGATGCCGCAGCCGTCGTCGCGGATGACGATGCGCCGCACGCCGCCTTGTTCCAGTTGCACTTCGATGTTGGTCGCGCCTGCGTCCAGCGAGTTTTCCAGCGCCTCCTTGAGTACGGAGGCAGGGCGCTCAACCACTTCACCAGCGGCGATCTGGTTGATGAGCGCGTTGGACAAGGGCTGGATGGTGGGCATGGCAGAGGCGGCAAACAAAAAGCGGGACAACGCTGTGCGCGCTGTCCCGCCGTGGTTCAGGAAACGGGGCAGGTCAATGCAGACCGGCGATGGCGTTGGCAACCGCCTGCATTTCCGCCGGCGTCAGACGCTGGGCAATATCCTGCATGACGCCGTTGAGGTCGTTTTTGCGCGTACCGGTCTGGAACGCCAGGATTTGCGCCACGACATATTCAGGATGCTGGCCGGACAGACGCGGATACTGCACCGGCATCCCCGAACCATTGGCACCGTGACAACCCGCACAGGCGGGCACGCCCTTGGCCGGAATGCCGCCTTGCCAGATGCTCTTGCCCAGTTCCAGCGTCTCGGGCTTGGCCTCACCGATGGTGGGCGTTTGCGCAGCGAAGTAGTTGGCCAGCTCGACCATGTCTTCGTCGCTCAGGGCGGCGATCATGCCGAACATGATGGCGTTGTCACGCAGGGCGGGTTTGTCGCCCACGGGCTTGAAATCACGCAGTTGCTTGAGCAGGTATTCAGGATGATGACCGGCCAGCTTGGGATAATCGGGCACGGCGCTGTTGCCGTCCATGTTGTGACAGGCGGCACAGATGGCGGCGGTGGCGGGCACGGCAGCCGCCGGGGCGGCAGCAGCATCTGCCGCCGGAGCTTGCGCTGCGACGGGAGGTTCAGCCGCCGCCGGGGCGTCGGCATTCTGGGCGATGGCGCCAGCCAGCGGGGCGGCGGCGAGCAGGAAAGTGAGCAGTGTGTGCTTGTATCCCATGGTGTCCTCGGAAAAAAGGCGTGACAGAGTGTGGAAACTTGATATTCTAGCCCACAATTGGCTGGCGCGAGGTATTCATGTCGGTTTTTCAGAATGCACAGTTTGAGCTTTCGGTGGCGCATACGGCCACCTTGCCGCCGCCGGTCGGTCTGGAAGTGGCGTTTGTGGGGCGCTCGAACGCGGGAAAATCCAGCGCAATCAATACGCTGACGGGGCAGACGCGGCTGGCGTTTGTCTCGCGCACGCCGGGGCGCACGCAGCTCATCAACTTTTTCCGCCTGCGCTGCGGCGCGGCGCTGGTCGATTTGCCCGGTTACGGCTACGCGAAAGTGCCCGAAGCGGTGCGCCGCAAGTGGCAAGGGCTGCTGGAACGTTATCTGGCCGAGCGCCCGAATCTGGTCGGGCTGGTGTTGATTATGGACGTGCGCCATCCACTCAAAGAACTGGATGTGCGTATGATGGAGTGGTTTTTGCCCTCTGGTCGCCCGATTCATGTGCTGCTGACCAAAAGCGACAAACTCTCGCGTGGGCAGGCCGCCGCGACGCTGCAAACGGTGCGCCGTGCGCTGCGTGAAAAAATGCCTGCGGGACAGGTGAGCGTGCAGTTGTTTTCCAGTCTGGAACGCAGCGGCGTCGAAGAGGTGGAACGGACAGTTTCCGGCTGGCTGTTGCCGGAACAATCCGCGCCGGATGCCGGAGCCGCTGCTTTTGATGGAGGTAATGCAAAATGAACGTTGGAACTTTTCCTTCTGCCCGGATGCGCCGGATGCGCCGCGATGATTTTTCGCGCCGCCTGATGCGTGAGACCACGCTGAGCGTGGACAACCTGATTTACCCGGTGTTTGTACTTGAAGGCGAAGACCGCGAAGAAGAAGTGCCGTCCATGCCGGACGTGCATCGGTTGAGCGTCGACCGGCTGGTGGCGCTGGCGCAGGAGGCGGTGCGGCTGGGGGTGCCGGCGTTTGCGCTGTTTCCTGTGGTGCCGCAAGAGAAAAAAAGCGAAGACGCCCGCGAGGCGTGGAACCCCGAAGGGCTGGTGCCCACGGCGGTGCGCGCGCTGAAAGCGGCCTGTCCGGAACTGGGCATCATCACCGACGTGGCGCTCGACCCCTACACCAGCCACGGGCAGGACGGGCTGATTGACCCGGACGATGAACGCGGCTATGTGCTCAACGATGAAACTGTGGAAGCGCTGACCCGTCAGGCGCTGTGTCACGCGCAGGCCGGGGCGGACGTGGTGGCACCCTCGGACATGATGGACGGGCGCATCGCCGCCATCCGCGCCAAGCTCGACACCCACCGCCTGATTCATACGCGCATTCTGGCCTACAGCGCGAAATACGCCTCGGCCTTTTACGGGCCGTTTCGTGACGCGGTCGGCTCGGCGGCCAATCTCGGCAAGGGCGGCAAACACACCTATCAGATGGACCCGGGCAACAGCGACGAGGCGCTGCGCGAAGTGCGCATGGATATTGCCGAAGGCGCGGACATGTTCATGGTCAAGCCCGGAATGCCCTATCTGGACATCGTGCAGCGGGTGAAAACGCAGTTGCAGGTGCCCACCTATGTCTATCAGGTCAGCGGCGAATACGCCATGCTCAAGGCGGCGTTTGCCAACGGCTGGTTGCAGGAGCGCGCCTGCGTGCTCGAATCGCTGATGGCCATGCGCCGCGCGGGTGCCGATGGCATTCTCACCTATTTCGCCATGGATGTTGCCCGCTGGCTGGCCGGGGAATAAGGCGCCTTGCGCGCATTTTCCGTTTTGACCTTTTCACGACGAGCCTCTGCCATGAAAAACCGTTACGTCATTCCTTTTTCCGAACTGTGCCTGGACGACGTGCCCCAGGTGGGCGGCAAGAATGCTTCGCTGGGCGAGATGATTAGCCGCTTGCCCGCCAGCGTGCGCGTGCCCGATGGTTTTGCCACCACGGCGGACGCCTACCGCGAGTTCCTCGCCCATCAGGGACTGGCCGGGCGCATTGAGGCCGAACTGGCCGCGCTGGATGTGGATGACGTGGATGCGCTGGCGCGCACGGGCGCGCGTCTGCGCCAGTGGATTCTTGATACGCCTTTGCCGCCGCCGCTGTTGCAGGCGATTGAAGACGCCTTCCGTGTGCTGGATGCCGATGGTAGCAGCAGTTTCGCCGTGCGCTCCTCGGCCACGGCGGAAGACTTGCCCGACGCTTCCTTTGCCGGCCAGCAGGAAAGTTTCCTGAACATTCAGGGGCTGGAAAACATCGTGCACGCCATCAAGGAAGTGTTCGCCTCGCTCTATACCGACCGCGCCATTGCCTATCGCGTGCACAATGGCTTTGCGCACGCAGAAGTGGCGCTCTCGGCGGGCGTGCAGCGCATGGTGCGCTCGGACCGGGGCGCGGCAGGCGTGATGTTCACGCTGGATACCGAATCGGGCTTTGATGGCGTGGTGTTCATTACTGCCGCCTACGGGCTGGGCGAGACGGTTGTGCAAGGGGTGGTCAATCCCGACGAATTCTATGTGCACAAACCCATGCTGGAAGCCGGTATGCCCGCCATCATCCGGCGCAATCTTGGCTCCAAGCTGGTGAAAATGGAGTTTTCCGATTGTGCCCAGGCGGGGCGTTCGGTGCGCAAGGTTGAGGTGGACGATGCGGTGCGCAACCGCTTTTCCATCAGCGATGAAGACGTGCTGCAACTGGCTCGCCATGCGCTGGAAATCGAAAAACATTATGGCCGCCCGATGGATATTGAATGGGGCAAGGACGGCGTGGACGGGCAAATCTACATTTTGCAGGCGCGCCCCGAGACGGTGAAATCGCGTGCGGCAGCGGCAGCGTCGATGGAAAAATACCGTCTCAAGCAATACGGCAAGCCGCTCACCCACGGGCGCGCCATCGGCCAGAAAATCGGCACCGGCGAGGTGCGCATCGTCGCCAGCGTAACCGAGATGAACCGCGTGCGCGCAGGCGACGTGCTGGTGGCCGACATGACCGACCCGAACTGGGAACCGGTGATGAAACGCGCCTCGGCGATTGTCACCAACCGCGGCGGGCGCACCTGCCATGCCGCCATCATCGCCCGCGAGCTGGGCATTCCTGCCATTGTCGGCTGCGGCAATGCCACGGACGTGCTCGATGAAGGCGAGACGGTGACCGTCTCCTGCGCCGAGGGGGATACGGGCTACGTCTATCGTGGCCGTCTGGAGTACGAAGTGCTGCGCACCGACCTGGGCAATTTGCCGCCACTGCCGGTGCACATCATGATGAACGTCGGCAATCCTGAACTGGCCTTTGAGTTTGCGCAGCTTCCCAACAGCGGCGTGGGGCTGGCGCGGCTGGAATTTGTCATCAACAACATGATTGGCATCCACCCGAAAGCCATCCTGGATCTTGCTCAGGTGCCGGCCAGCCTGCGCGAGGAAATCGAACGCCGCGCTCGTGGTTACGCCACGCCGCGCCAGTTCTTCATCGAAAAACTGGCCGAAGGCGTGGCCACCATTGCTGCCGCTTTCTATCCCAAGCCGGTGATTGTGCGCATGTCGGATTTCAAGTCCAACGAATACCGCAAGCTGCTCGGCGGCGACATTTACGAGCCGGAAGAAGAAAACCCCATGCTCGGCTTCCGGGGCGCATCGCGCTATATCGCGCACAGTTTCCGCGATTGTTTTGAGCTGGAATGCATCGCCATGAAAAAGGTGCGCAACGAACTGGGCTTGCGCAACGTCGAAATCATGATTCCCTTCGTGCGCACGCTGGAAGAGGCCGACGAAGTGGTGCGTCTGCTGGCCGCGCATGGTCTGCGCCGTGGCGAGCACGATTTGCGTCTGATCATGATGTGCGAAATTCCTTCCAACGCGCTGCTGGCCGAGGAATTCCTGCAACACTTTGACGGCTTTTCGATTGGCTCGAACGACCTCACACAGCTCACCCTCGGGCTGGACCGCGACTCGGGGCTGGTCGCCCATGCCTTTGATGAGCGCAACCCCGCCGTGTGCAAGCTGCTCTCGATGGCCATTCACACAGCCAACCGGCTGGGCAAATACGTCGGCATTTGCGGGCAAGGGCCTTCGGACCATGCCGATTTTGCGCACTGGCTGATGGACGAAGGCATCCAGAGCCTGTCGCTGAACCCGGATACCGTCATCGACACCTGGCTCAAGCTGGCTGCGACGCGGGAGGGGAAAAGTTGCGCCGGGGTGTGAAATTTGCCCGAAAAAAGGGAATAAGCCGGGAAACAAGCGTGAATTCCTGCGCTTGTGGCGGGCGGAGTGTTGCTAGAATCCAAACCGAACCTGGCGAATTGCTGGAAATTGTTGCAATTGTTTCAGCAATTTAACCCGGTGGGGGTAAAGATGGTTATCATCTGCGCAAACCGCGACTTATCTGAATGAATCGTTGTCATGGCCTTCGTCATTGTTTCTTCCGGAGCAGTTTCTCATGCGCGCACCCGCACCATGAGCGCACGGATGTTTGGTTTTCTGCTGTGCGTTGCATTCGCAGCGATGCTGGCTGCGGGTTTTCTGGTCGGTCGTCTGTGGCCGACAAGCGGGCAGACTGAAAACAGCTTCTTTTTGTCTTCGAACACCACGCGCCAGGTGGATAACCGCCTGCTGGTCGATCGCGTGGGCGAACTTTCTGGCAAGCTCATCCAGCTGGAGGCCGAAGCCGCCGAGCTGGTCGAGCGTATCAGCGCCGTGCAGGATTTTGACCGCCGCACTTCGTCCAATGAGCTGGAAAAAGCCAAACGGCGTCTGGCGCGCACGCAGCCCGGGGTGTCTGGCGGGCCGCGCCTGTCGCCGCAGAGACGGCAGAGCGACAAGGTGCCCGATGCAACGCGCGGCGGTGTTTCCAGCAGCGCCACGGGTGAGGGGCTGGCGCCGCGCGCTGCGGCCACGGGTCTGCTGGGCGGGCACTTGGCCGTGATGGGCGAGGATATCGAGCGGCTTGACCAGGTCTTGCGCGACATCGACAAACTGGTCGCTTCGCTGAACACGGGGCACATGTTCTTCCCCAGTCATTCACCGGTTCCCGGTGTTCGCATCAATTCTCCCTTCGGCAATCGTCGTGACCCCTTCACCGGGGAATTGGCGTTTCATAGCGGGATTGATTTTCCCGTGCCCGTAGGTTCTCCCGTGCGTGCTGCGGGCGGTGGCCTGGTAATCTATGCCGGGCCGCGCACTGCGTATGGCATTACGGTGGAAATCGACCATGGCAGTGGTGTGGTCACCCGCTATGCGCACAATTCGGAAGTGACGGTCAAAGTGGGCGATGTCGTGCGCGCGGGCGATGTCGTGGCAAAATCGGGTTCTACGGGGCGTTCTACCGGCCCGCATGTGCATTTTGAAGTGCTCAAAGATGGCTACTTCATGAACCCGAATACCTCCCTGGCCGTTCGCCAGGGCTGACGCTTTCCGCACCGGAGAATCGACGCTGTGTCGCGCAAACAGTTTGTCCAGCATAGAGATTTGACAGTCGAAGGGCTGGAGGTAAATCCGCGCAGCCATTTTCGCCGGCGTGCCTTGTTTATCATCGCGCTGGCCCTCACGGTG
>JAFSWK010000121.1 GCA_017444505.1 Rhodocyclaceae bacterium
AGCGGGCGGGCGTTGATCTGGCGGGTGGCGGCGTCCCAGTCGCCGGTTTCAATTGCTGGCCAGGCGGCAAGGGCGCGGTCAAGGGCGTGTTCGATCTGCTCAAACTCTTCGCGCGCGGGTGCTTTGAGGACGTAGTGGATGACCTGATTGCGCTCACCGGGGTGGCCGATGCCGATGCGCAGCCGCCAGTAGTCTTGCGTGGAAAGATGGGCGGTGGCGTCTTTCAGGCCGTTGTGTCCGCCCAGGCCGCCGCCGAATTTGAGCCGCATCTGGCCGGGCGGGAGATCCAGTTCGTCATGAACAATGAGGATTTCCTGCGGGGCGATGCGGTAAAACCGCGCCAGCGCGCCAATGGCTTGACCAGAGCGGTTCATGAAGGTTTGCGGCAGCAGCAGGCGGATGTCGCGGCTGCGGTCAAACCCGGTAATGCCGAAAAAGCGGTTTTCATGCGCCAGCGGAATTTGCAGCCGCGACGCCAGCGCCTCACAAAACCAGAACCCGGCGTTGTGCCGGGTTCTGGAATATTCGGCGCCGGGGTTGCCGAGGCCGACAATGAGACGGGGGGACGGCTTGCTGCCGGCGCCGCTCATGCTCGTGCAGGTGTGGCGCGCTGGCCTCAGGCCGCCGCGTCGCCGTCCGCCGCGCCTTCGGCAGCGCCTTCGCTACCGCCGCCGCGCTTGAAGATGCTGACCACGAGCGGGTCGGTTTCGCCGCCGTGATGGACAACTTCCACGCCTTTGGGCAGCTTCAGGCTGGACATGTGCAGCGAGGTGTGACCAGCTTCCAGCTTGCCCAGGTCGACTTCGATGTATTCGGGCAGGTCTTTGGGCAGGCAGGTGACTTCCACTTCGTTGATGACGTGCGAGATGATGCCGCCAATGGCTTTGGCCGCCGGGCAGGCGTCGCCGTTGATGAAGTGCAGCGGCACCTTGATGTGCAGTTTTTCCTTGGGATTGATGCGCAGGAAGTCGATGTGCAGCACTTGCGGCTTGTAGGGGTGCCATTGCGCGTCACGCAGAATGACGTTTTCTTTTTTGCCGCCCAGCTCGACCGTGAGCACGGAAGAGTGGAAAACCTCTTTGCGCATGAGGTGATACAGCTCGTTGTGGTCCATCGTGATGGGCAGAGCTTCTTCACCGCCTCCGTAGATGATGCCCGGCAGACGGCCTTCGCGACGCAGGCGGCGGCTCGCACCAGTGCCCTGTTCGGCGCGTTTTTCGGCTTTGAATTGCAGTTTCATGGGAGAAATACTCCAAAGGTTGCTTGGTTAAAAACACGCGCACCGTCCGCGACCAGACGGCGCGCGCTCAGGGAAAGGTCATTCCTGAAACAGGGAGCTGACCGATTCTTCATTGCTGATGCGCAGCATGGTGTCTGCCAGCAGCGAGGCGACCGAGACTTGGCGAATGCGCCCGCAGGTGCGCGATTCTTCACTGAGCGGGATGGTGTCGGTGACGACCAGTTCATCCAGGTCAGATTCGGCAATGCGCTGCGCGGCGTGGTTGGAGAGCACGGGGTGCGTGCAGTAGGCCAGCACGCGACGGGCGCCGTTTTCTTTCAGCGCGGTGGCCGCCTTGCACAAGGTGCCAGCGGTGTCGACGATGTCGTCGACAATGACGCAGGTGCGGTCTTTGACCTCACCAATGATGTTCATGACTTCGGAGACATTGGCTTTCGGGCGGCGCTTGTCAATGATGGCCAGTTCGCTTTCCAGCCGCTTGGCGAAGGCGCGGGCGCGCACCACGCCGCCGATGTCGGGCGAGACGACGAGCAGGTCGTCATAACGCTGTTTTTCCAGGTCGGCCAGCAGCATGGGCGTGCCATAGACGTTGTCGACGGGGATGTCGAAAAAGCCTTGAATCTGGTCGGCGTGCAAGTCCATGGTGAGCACACGCTGCACGCCGACGGCCTGCAACATGTTGGCGACGACCTTGGCAGTAATCGGCACGCGCACCGAGCGCGGGCGGCGGTCTTGACGGGCGTAGCCGAAATACGGAATCGCCGCCGTGATGCGGGCAGCCGAGGCGCGTTTGAGGGCGTCAATCAGCACCAGCAGTTCCATCAGGTTGTCGTTGGTGGGCGTACAGGTCGATTGCAGGACGAAAATATCCTTGCCGCGCACGTTTTCCTGCAATTCGATGCTGACTTCGCCATCAGAAAAACGCCCCACCTTGGCCGCGCCGAGGGGAATGCCGAGACGACGGACAACGTCCGCCGCAAGTTTGGGGTTGGCGTTCCCCGTAAAGACCATCATGCTGCCGCTGCGAGGCATGGTTGTTCTCCGGTTAGTTCGGGGCAAGCGCCCCGCAAAGAAAACGGGCGGACAACATCACGCTGCCCGCCCGTCCTGTCTGGCTGGGGAGGAAGGATTCGAACCCTCGAATGCCGGAATCAAAATCCGGTGCCTTGACCAACTTGGCGACTCCCCAGTAAAAA
>JAFSWK010000122.1 GCA_017444505.1 Rhodocyclaceae bacterium
CGTGCCAAGGCTTTTTCCTATGAGTATCACTTCATCGCCAGCTTGATAAGCTGGCGGTGGATGGTATTTCGCGTTGGTATGTCGTAGGTGTGCGCGGTGAAGCGTTCTTCGTCACCCTTACCCCATCTCGCTGACAGCGTGCGCGCTGGGCGAACACACCCGCCAACACTGCGGCATTGCAGTGGAATTTCTTGACCTTGTCCATCCAGTCTAAAATAGGCGATTTTGCACACAGTACCTGCTTCATGACTTCAGCCCCCCCCCCCACAACGCCGCCAACCCAACCGCATGACACTGCGGCAGAAAAACTCACCCACCCGAAATACCGCCCCGACATCGACGGCCTGCGCGCCGTGGCGGTGCTCGCCGTCGTTATCTTTCACGCCTCTCCGCGCAGGTTGCCGGGCGGCTTTGTGGGCGTGGATATTTTCTTCGTCATCTCGGGCTACCTGATTTCCACCATCCTGCTGGAAAACCTCGCCCGCGACACCTTCAGTTTTGCGACCTTTTACATGCGCCGCATCCGGCGCATCTTTCCGGCGCTGGCGGTGGTGCTCGCCGCCTGTTTCGTCCCTGGCTGGCTTGTTCTGTTTGCCGATGAGTTTGCGGCGTTGGGCAAGCACATGGCCGGTGGCGCGGGCTTTGTCGCCAATCTCGTGCTATGGAAGGAGAGTGGATATTTCGATACGGCTTCCGAACTCAAGCCGCTGCTGCATCTGTGGAGCCTGGGGATAGAGGAGCAGTTCTACCTCGTCTGGCCGCTGTTGCTATGGCTGGCGTGGAAGCGGAAATTCAACCTGCTGACCGTCATTGCGCTGCTGCTGGCGGCGTCCTTTGCGGCCAATCTGTACCGCATCGGGCGCGCTCCCACGGCGGTTTTTTATTCGCCCCATACCCGCTTTTGGGAATTGCTCGCCGGTAGCCTGCTGGCCTGGCTGGTCATGCACCGTGGCAGTGTGGCGGAGAGTTTGCGCCACAAATGCGACCGTCTGCTGGCGCGGCTGATTTACCGCGAGCCGCCCGTCAACGATGGTCGCACGCTGGATAACGTGCTCTCGGTTGCCGGTTTTGTGCTGCTGGCAATCGGTTTCTGGAGAATCACCAAGGCCACGCCCTTTCCCGGGGCGTGGGCAGCGGTGCCGGTGATTGGGGCGTTTTGCATCATCGCCGCAGGTGCACAGGCTTGCTGGAACCGCGTGTTGCTCGGCAACCGCGTGGCGGTGTTTTTTGGGCTGATTAGCTTTCCGCTCTATTTGTGGCACTGGCCGCTGCTGTCCTTTGCCCGCATCATCGAAGGCGGCAAACCTGCAAGCGTCGTGCGCGCCGCTGCCGTACTGACGGCAATTATGCTGGCGTGGCTGACCTGGCGCTTCATCGAACGCCCACTGCGCTTTGGCGGCCACGGCAAGGCCAAAGCCATCGCGTTGGCGGTGGTCGTGGCGGCATTGGGCGCTGTCGGTTATCTCACCTACCGCATGGGCGGTTTTCCGGAGCGCGCTGCCAATCAGCCATTTCTCATCGCGCAAACAGACCGGGCGAGGGAAGGCGCGCAGGGACGCGACGATTTTTGCGTTCGACTATTCCTCACCGACGGCATTCAGCCAAGCATATGTCGCGTCACGCCGAACCAGCCCGACCCGTCCATCGTGCTGATTGGCGATTCCATGGCCTGGCATTTCTTTCACGGCTTGGACAAATTCGCGCAGCAACATGACGTCGGCGTGCTGGAGCTTGATCACCTGGGATGCGCTGCTGCCATCTTAGGATTCGCCACATTTGGCGACGAACGTTCCAAGAGCGTATGTGCATACGCTGCCAACAAGTCGCTGGAACTGGCGCTGAACAAACCCTCCGTCAAAACGGTAATCTTTGCTCATGGCCCTCACCTGTACTGGCCCAATCCAAAAACCCGTTTCCTCCGCGGACAGCCTTCCGAGCATAGTGACGCCGCCTACACGCGCTATATACAGGAGAACATGCGCCGCACTTTCTCCGCTCTGCTCGCCCAGGGCAAACACATCGTCTACGTGGTCAACAACGCGGGGTGTTCATTTGACCCGGGGAGAGACTGCATCGCCCGCCGCTTCCGTTCCCCCAAGCGCACCATCTGCGCCGAACCAC
>JAFSWK010000123.1 GCA_017444505.1 Rhodocyclaceae bacterium
ACGTCGGCGCAGTGGTCCAGACTGAAGTCAATCCAGCCATCCGCGCCCGCCTCGCCGCCCAGCGCCAGCGCCGCTTCGGGCTGGCCGGTGCGCAGGCGCAAACAATGGCTGGCGAAGCGGTGCAGCAGGTTGTGCGTGGTATCGAGCGCGACGATTTGCCCTTGTTTGAGCATCGCCAGCCGCCCGCACAGGGTTTGCGCTTCTTCCAGATAGTGCGTGGTGAGCACGATGGTGTGGCCGCGCTGGTTGAGGTGGCGGATAAATTCCCACAAGCCCTGGCGCAGTTCCACGTCGACACCGGCGGTGGGTTCGTCGAGGATAATCACCGGCGGACGATGCGCCAGCGCCTGCGCGACGAGCACGCGCCGCTTCATGCCGCCGGAGAGCGCGCGCATGTTGGCGTGGGCTTTGTCCGCCAGACCGAGGCGGGTGAGGATTTCGTCAATCCAGTCGTCCGCGTGGCGCACGCCGTAATAACCGGCCTGAATGCGCAGCAGTTCGCGCACGGTAAAAAACGGGTCGAATACGAGTTCTTGCGGCACGACGCCCAGACTCAGGCGCGCTTGGCGGTAGTCGTGCTGCACGTCGTAGCCCATGACGCTGGCGCTGCCGGAAGTGGGGTGGGTCAGCCCGGCGAGCACGGAAATCAGCGTGGTCTTGCCCGCCCCGTTGGGGCCGAGCAGCCCGAAAAATTCGCCTTCGGCAATTTCCAGCGAAACGTCGCGCAAGGCATCGGTGTTTTGCTGGTCATAGCGTTTGCTGACCTGCCGGACGGAAATGGCACTGTTCATGCGGAGAATGTGCCCCCCACGTTCGCGCCAGCCCGTTCCGGGCTGTCACTCTCTGCCCCCCCAAGGGGGGCGCGCCCGCCTTGAGGCGGCTCGGCGGCGGGCGGTGCTGCCACAAAAATATCTTCGGCGGCGTGGGCGCGGGCAAGGGCGAGGATGCTGGGCGGCACGTTCGCCCAGCGCAGCGCCAGTCTGCTCGCGGCGGCCTGCCGCGACCATTGACAGGCCAGCGCCAGCGCGCAGGTGTCGGCACGGTCAATCTGGCCGAGGTCAAACGTGACCGCGCCGCCCGCGCCCGCAGCGGCCAGAAAACGCTGGCCCGCAGCAAGCTGGGCGGCGGCGTGCGCCAGCGTCAGCTCGCCCGTCAGGGGCAGGACGGCGTCGGTCATTGTGCGGCGGCGCCGGTGGCGTCGGGCTTGAATTCCTGATTTTTCAGGGACTGAATCAGCCCGTCGATGCCGGCTTGTGAGATTTTTTGCTCGAAGGTGTTGCGGTAGTTGATGACCAGACTGGTGCCCATGACCACGATGTCAAACACTTTCCATGCGTCGCCCTGCTTTTGCAGCACGTATTCGACGGCGACCGGCTGCGCGCCGGACTGCACGATTTCGGTGGGCACCTGCATGATGTCCGGCGCGGAACCGGCGCGGGCGGGTTTGAATTCAAGGGTTTGGTCGCGGTATTGCGTCAGCGCGTTGGAGTAGGTGCGCACGAGCAGGTCGCGGAAAAGGCTGGTGAGTTCCTGCTGTTGCTCCGGCGTGGCGCTGCGCCAGTTTTTGCCCACCGCCAGACGGGTCATGCGCACGAAGTCAAAGTGCGGCAGCACGATGGTCTGGATGAGTTCGGCAGCCTTGCCGCTGTCGCCGGCGCGGATTTCGGGGGAATTGCGCAAGGTGTCGAGCACCTGCGTGCTGATGTCCTTGACGAGTGCATCCGGCGCGCTGGCCTGGGCGGTGGCTTCGGTGGCGAAGGCGGGCGCGGGCATCACAGCGAACGGCAGTGCGAGGCTGAGGGCGGCAAGCAGGGTGGCGGTGGTTTTCGTTGTCATGAAAGAGGCTCCTTTGTGGTCAAGGCAATGGGCACGGTTTAGTCGTTCAGCTCGTCGTAGAGGTCGTCGTAGCGTTGCGCGGCCTGCCCGTCCGATACTTTATAGCGGCGCTGTTGCAGATAAAAATCGCGCATGTAAGCATATTCGTCAAAGGTGGCCTGGCGCAGCAGGTCTTCCGTGCCAATCAGTTCGCTGCGCGCGTGGACGAAGTGCAGGATGGTGAGCGGCCAGGTGTCATCCACGAACCACAGCGGCGTGGCAGCCATGTCGACCGGCAGCGCGCCGGCGTCGCGCAGCGTGGAGGGGCCAAAAATGGGCAGCATGACAAAGGGGCCTTCGCCCACGCCCCAGACGGCCAGCGTCTGGCCGAGGTCTTCGTCATGCTTGGGCATTCCGGCGGGCGAGGCGATGTCAATCAGTCCGGCCAGCCCCAGCGTGCTGTTGAAGATGACACGCGCCCAGTCATTGACGCCGTTGGCGAATTTGCCTTGCAACATGTTGTTGAAGCCAATCCAGATGTCGTCCAGATTGTTGAACCAGTTGCGCACCGCGATGCGCACCGGCTGCGGCGTGACGGCTTTGTAGCCTTTGGCCAGCGGCAGCAGGACGGCTTCGTCCAGATTCTGGTTGAAGCGGAAAATGGCGCGGTTGGTTTGCTCCCACGGATCCGCAGGGTTGCTGGTTGTAGCGGGAGCGTTGTCAGGGGCGTTGGCCGGGGCGCTGGCGCAGCCAGTGAGCACGACGGCGAGCGCGCACAGGGCGGGCAGGCAGCAACGGGAGAGGGTGCGGAACATGATGGCGGCGTGACGGTGAAGGTGGAACGGGTGCGCGGGGCGCGGCTCAGGGCTGCGATGAATCGCCGCCGCTGTTGCTGTTGCCGTTGGCGGCGCTGTTGTAGAGGAACTGGCTGATGAGGTTTTCCAGCACCACGGCGGACTGCGTCATGGTGATGGTATCGCCTGCGGCGAGCATGTCCTCTTCGCCGCCGGGGTTCAGCCCGACGTATTGCTCACCGAGCAGGCCGGAAGTGAGAATGGCGGCGACGGTGTCGCGCGGAAACGGGTAGGCGGGGTCGATGGCCAGCGTGACTTCGGCGCGGTATTTTTGCGTATCCAGCCGGATGGCGGCCACGCGCCCGACAACGACGCCGGAGC
Source organism: Rhodocyclaceae bacterium (assembly GCA_017444505.1). GTDB lineage: Bacteria > Pseudomonadota > Gammaproteobacteria > Burkholderiales > Rhodocyclaceae > JAFZMK01. The sequence goes on from JAFSWK010000123.1 coordinate 2,991, forward strand.
TTTTCACCGGCGCGCGCACTTTCAGCCCGCCAATGTTGTCGAACCACGTATACACCGTGTAGGGCGCGCCGCTGCTGGTTTGCACGGTGCTCACGCGCAGCGAGAGGAAAAAGATGGCGGCAATGCCGAGCACGGCGAAAATGCCGACCCACAGGTCGATGGTCTTGCGGCTCATGAAAGCCCCCGGAACATGAAAGAGGTGAGAACGAAATCCAGCGCCAGAATGGTCAGCGCGCTTTGCACCACGGTGCGGGTAATCGCGCGCGAGACACCTTCGGCGGTGGGGTGACAATCGTAGCCTTCAAAGACGGCAATCAGCGAGACCGCCAGCGCGAAGACGACGCTTTTGATGAAGCCATTGACGATGTCGATGCGAAAATCGACCGACGCCTGCATCTGCGACCAGAACGAGCCGTGGTCGACGCCGATGACCACGACGCCAATCAGCCAGCCGCCAAAGACGCCCGCAGTGGAAAAAATGGCGGCCAGCAGCGGCATGGAAATCACGCCGCCCCAGAAACGCGGCGCGGCCACGCGCGCCAGCGGGTTGACGGCCATCATGTCCATCGCCTGCAATTGTTCGGTGGCTTTCATCAGGCCGATTTCGGCGGTGACGGCAGAGCCGGCGCGGCTGGCAAAGAGCAGACCGGCTACCACGGGGCCGAGTTCGCGCGCCAGCGATAGCGCCACCATGATGCCGAGCGCATCGCCTGAGCCGAAGCGTTGCAGGATTTCATAACCTTGCAGCCCCAGCACCATGCCGATAAACAGGCCAGAGACCATGATGATGGACAGCGACAGCACGCCGGTGAACCAGATTTCGCGCAGCGTCAGGTGCAGGCGGGTGAAGGATTGCCCCGAGACGAGCAGCAGCGCGGCGAAAAAGCGCAGGATGAAGCCCAGCCGCCAGATGGCGTTGATGATGCGCGCGCCGATGTGACGCAGGGGGGTGACGAGCCAATCCATCATTGCGCACGTCCTAGAAGTGCCTGAGCCAGCGGTTCGGCGGCGTAGTGGAAGGGCACGGGGCCGTCGGGACGGGCGTGCACGAATTGGTCGACAAACGGATGTGTGGCGGCGCGGATTTCGTCCGGCGTGCCTTCGGCAACAATGCCGCCTTCGCTGACAAAGTACACGTAATCGACGATGTCCAGCGATTCGGTCACATCGTGCGTGACCAGCACGGAACCCGCGCCCAGCGCGTCATTGAGGCGGCGAATCAACTGCCCGATGATGCCCAGCGAAATGGGGTCAAGACCGGCGAAGGGTTCGTCGTACAAAATCAGTTCCGGATCCAGCGCCACGGCGCGGGCGAGCGCCACGCGGCGCGCCATGCCGCCGGAAAGTTCGGCGGGATACCGATGCGCGGCGCCGCGCAGCCCGACGGCGTTGAGTTTGAGCAGCACCAGATCGCGGATGATGGATTCGGGCAACTGCGTGTGTTCGCGCAGCGGGAAGGCGACGTTTTCAAACACCGTGCTGTCCGTAAAAAGCGCGCCAAACTGGAACAGCATCCCCAGACGGCGGCGGACGGCGTATTTTTCGGCGTGCGTGAAGCGACCCAAATCCTTGCCCATTACGCGCACGCTGCCGGAAAGTGGTGCGTGCTGGCCGCAAATCAGGCGCAGCAGCGTAGTCTTGCCGCTGCCGCTGCCGCCCATGATGGCGACCACTTGACCGCGCCGCACGCGAAAGTGAATGTTGCGCAGCAGGACGTGATTCGGGTCATAGCCGAAGTGCACGTCCTGCAAGACAACAAGTTCGTCGCCGGTGGCTGTCGTCATGGGGTGAAAAACGCGGCGCGCGCCTTATTTGGCGCGTTCCAGTTCAAAGGCGTGGTGCAGGCGCTTGACGGCCTGTTCCAGATGGCGCTCTTCGATGGCGACCGAAATCTTGATTTCAGAGGTGGAGATCATCAGGATGTTGATGCCTTCTTCGGAGAGCGTGCGGAACATCATCGCCGCCACGCCCGGGTGCGAGCGCATCCCCACGCCGACGACGGAAACCTTGGCGATGTTTTTGTCGCTGTGCAGCGATTGCGCGCCGATGTGTTCGCGCACGCCTTCGAGCACTTCCATGGCGCGGTCGCAATCGTTGCGCGGCAGCGTGAAGGAAACGTTGGCCTGCCCATCGTGGCCGAGGTTCTGGATGATCATGTCAACGTCGATGTTGGCCTCGGCAATCGGGCCGAGAATCTGATAGGCGGTGCCGGGGCGGTCGGGCACGCCGCGCACGGTGATTTTGGCTTCATCGCGGTTAAAGGCGATGCCGGAGATGACGGGTTGTTCCATCTTGTTCGTTTCCTCAACAGTCACAAGCGTGCCTTCGCCGCCTTCTTCAAAAGAGGACAGCACACGCAGTTTTACCTTGTATTTGCCGGCGAATTCCACCGAGCGGATTTGCAGCACTTTCGACCCCTGGCTGGCCAGTTCCAGCATTTCCTCAAAGGTGATGCGGTCGAGCTTGCGGGCTTCGGGCACGATGCGCGGGTCAGTGGTATAGACGCCGTCGACATCGGTGTAAATCTGGCATTCGTCGGCTTTCAGGGCAGCAGCCAGCGCCACGCCGGTGGTGTCCGAGCCGCCGCGCCCCAGCGTGGTGATGTTGCCGAAACGGTCTACGCCCTGAAAACCGGCAACGACAACGATGCGCCCGACATTGAGGTCTTCACGAATGGGCGCGTCATCAATGTGCAGGATGCGCGCCTTGGTGAAGGCCGAGTCGGTAAGAATGCGCACTTGCGCGCCGGTGTAGCTTTTCGCTTCCAGCCCCAGATCGTGCAAGGCCATGCACAGCAGGCCGATGGTGACTTGCTCGCCGGTGGAAACGATGGTGTCAAGCTCGCGCGGACTGGGGACGGCGGCGACTTCGCGCGCCAGCGCGATCAGGCGGTTGGTCTCGCCGCTCATCGCAGAGACGACAACGACGACCTGATCCCCGTTGGCGTGAAAGCGCGCCACGCGCCGCGCTACGTTGCGGATGCGCTCGGGACTACCCACCGAGGTGCCGCCATATTTCTGAACAATCAGGGCCATTTTGGGCTTCGCAAAAATTTTGAAAAACGCTCAATGATACCGAAAAGCGCCTGCCTTTTGTGCACTGCACACAGCATTCGCTTTCAGCTTTCGATGCCGCCGCTGCCGGGGCGCTTGCCGCGTTTGCGGTTGCGCAACAGCGTGCGGTGCAGCCGCGTGCCGCGCCGCTGTTTGCTCCCGGCGCCCTTGCGCTTTTCCGGTGCGGGCAGGGTGGCGGCAGTTTCGGGATGATCCAGCGCGGCGACCTGGTTTTCGCTCAATTCCATCCACATGCCGCGTTTCAGGCGCGGCGGCAGGCTGAAGGGGCCAAAACGCACGCGAATCAAGCGGCTGACGGTCAGCCCGAAATGCTCAAACATGCGGCGCACTTCGCGGTTGCGCCCTTCGCTGAGCACCACCCGATACCAGTGGTTCGCGCCTTCGCCGCCTTCGTCGGCAATGGAAAGAAAACGCGCCGGACCGTCTTCGAGTTCAATGCCGTCGGTGAGCGCGTGCATCTGCGCCTCATCCAGTTGACCGAGCACGCGCACGGCGTATTCGCGCTGAAATTCATAGCGCGGGTGCATCAGGCGGTTGGCCAGATCGCCATCGTTGGTAAACAGCAACATGCCGGAAGTGTTGAAATCCAGCCGCCCGATGGCAATCCAGCGGCCTTTGCGCACGATGCTCAGGCGGTCAAAGACGCTGGGGCGGCCTTCCGGGTCGTCCTTGCTGACGATTTCGCCTTCCGGCTTGTGATACATGATGACGCGCGCGCGGCGGATGTTGAATTTCAGCGGCAACAGGCGACCGTTGTACTTCACCTTGTCGCCCGGGCCGATTTTCTGCCCCAGCTCGGCGGGCAGACCGTTGACGGAAATGCGTCCGGCCAGCACCCATTCTTCAATTTCGCGGCGCGAACCGATGCCCAGTTGCGCCAGCACTTTTTGCAGCCGTTCCGGTTGCGTGAAGGCGTTTGCGGCGGCCTTGCCCTTGCCTTTGCGGGATTTGCGGTTTTTCGTCTCGCCCGTGCTGGCCTTGATGCGCGCGGCGCGCGGCGCGCGTTCGCCCAGACCAAGGGCGGAATGGTGCGCGTCCGGACGCAGGCGGGACAGCAGACCGTCGTCTTCTTCCTCGTAGTCGTCTTCGTCGTCTTCACGGACGGCGTTGTTTTCGCGCAGACGGCGGGCGTCGTATTCGGCTTCGGAAATTGCGCGCACGTTCGGCGCGGGACGCACCAGACGCTGGCGCCGCGAGATGACGGGGCGGAACGCGGGAGCGTCGTCGTCATTGGCTGTGGAGGGCAGGTATTTAGTATCCTGCGCGGAGTCTTCAGGCGCTTTTTTCAGGCGCGTCGCCGTCAGGATGCGGCGGGGTTTCTTCGTTGCCAGCAAGGTCAATCATCCTTTCCAGTTCGGGCAAATCGGGTAAATCAGCGAGGCTTTTCAGCCCCATGTCGTCAAGAAAGCGGCGGGTGGTGGCAAACAGCGCCGGCCTGCCGGGAGTTTCGCGGTGGCCGACTACGTCAATCCAGCCGCGCGATTCCAGCGTTTTGAGAATGCCGGAAAAGATGCTCACGCCGCGAATGTCTTCAATGTCGCCGCGCGTGACCGGCTGACGCCAGACGATGATGGCCAGCGTTTCCATCACGGCGCGCGAATAGCGCGGCGGCTTTTCGTCTTTCAGCCGTTCCAGCCACGGCTGCATGGCCGGGCGGGTGCGAAAGCGCCAGCCCGAGGCGGTGCGCGCCAGTTCCACGCCGCGCCCCTGCCAGTCTTGTTGCAGCGCGGCGAGCGCGGCGCGGATGACTTCCACGCCCGGGTCGGGGTCGAAAATGCGCCGCAACTGCGCCATTTCCAGCGGCGCATTGGCTGCCAGCAAGGCGGCTTCCAGCACGGGTTTGCACGCTTCAGGCGTGACGGGTTGCGTTGTCAGCATCCAGGGTTCGTTTCACAAAAATCGGTGCAGACGCTTCGCGCTGCACGATGTCCAGCAAGCCTTCCTTGGCCAGTTCCAGCAGCGCCAGAAACGTGACGACCAGCGCGGCGCGGCTGTGGTGCTCCGCATCAAAAAACGTCTCGAAAGCCAGCAGCGCGTGCGGCGCACTTTCCAGGCGGCGCAGGATGCGGCTCATCTGCTCGCGTACCGACAGCGGCTCGTGCCCGATGGTGTGATGCTGGTAGAGGCGCGCGCGGCGCATCACGGCAAGCCAGGCCAGTTGCAAATCGTGCAGGCTGACTTCGGGCAGCCGTTCGACCATCCGTTCGGCCACCAGCACGCCCGCCCATTCGTAATCGCGCCCGGCGCGCGGCAGCGCATCGAGCATCTGCGCGGCGCGCTTCATCTGCTCGTATTCGGCCAGACGGCGCACCAGCTCGGCGCGCGGGTCGGCCTCTTCGTCTGCGGCCTGTGCGGGCGGACGCGGCAGCAACATGCGCGACTTGATGTCCAGCAACATGGCGGCCATCAGCAGGTATTCCGCCGCCAGTTCCAGACGGCTTGCACGCATCGCGTCGACGTAACGAAGGTACTGCTCGGTGAGCGGTGCCATCGGGATGTCGAGAATGTCGATATTGGCCTTGCGGATCAGATACAGCAGCAGATCCAGCGGGCCTTCGAAGGCTTCCAAGATGATTTCCAGCGCGTCCGGCGGGATGTAGAGATCCTTGGGCAGTTCGTGCAACGGCTCGCCATGCAGGCGGGCAACGACGGCAGCGGAGGCTTGCGCGTCCGCGTGCGTTGCGCTGTCGGTCAAGCTGTGCATTGTAGTACGGTCATTTTGGGGCAGGCAAACATTGCTGGACGGAAAACCAGCGCGACAGACCGCAGGTGTTGCCCGCGGGAAACGGCGCAGAGGGTGAAAGGGAAGGGCTTAACGCCCGGAGGCGCTGCCGCCGAAGTGCTCCACGAGCTGTTGCAGCTTCGCCTGTTTCTGGGCGGAGGCTTCTGCTTCACGACGCCGTTTGGCCGCAGCGGCGAAACGCGCTTTTAGCGCTTCGGCGGCGTGCTGGCGGTGTTCTTCCAGCACGGCTTCGGCTTCGGTACCGTCGAAATGAAAACGCACCTGCGCCAGTTGCAGGTTTTTCAGATAGCGCGTCGACTGCGTGTAGTTGCGCAACGTGGTGCGAATCAGCCGGCGGCTGGCCTCGGGAAAGCGCTCGGCGATGACCTTGTCACTGCCGATGGCCAGCGGCAGCCACTCGCGCATGATGGGCGATTGCGTTTGCAGAAAGGCGAGAAACTCACGCGGTTCGGCAGGAAGAGTGCTCATGACAGGGTGGCAAAAACGTGAAACATTCCAAGGGCGCGATTATAGGGCAGACAATCGCCCGTTTGTGCGCCTCTTGGTGGTAGGATGCGACGTTGCCATGATACGAGTGGTTCTTTCTCAGGAGAAATCAATGAACGATTTGTTCAAACAGTTTTCGCAAGCCCGCGAACACACGGCGGAAGATACGCTGACGGTGGCCACGGCGCTGCTGAGCGCGACGCAGAAACTGGTCACGCTGAATCTGGATGTGGCGCGTGCCGTACTGGAAGGCGGCACGCTGGGGATGAGCACGTTGCTTCAGGCAACCAACCCGGCGCAGGCCATTTCGATGCAAACGGGCGTGGTCTGCCCGTCGCCTGAGCGCACGGCGGCGTATTACCGCGATTGCTACGACATTTTGCTGGAGACCTGGCGCGAGATGTCCCGTCCGCTGGAAAAGCAGGTGATGCAGGCCAGCAATATTCTGTACAACCAGTTTGGCATGGGCACGCTGGGCAACGTCTGGTCGCTGGGCGGCACGCCGCCGCTGATGCTCTTGAAACCGCAAGCGCCGGCAGGCAGCGCGGAAAAACCCGCGGCGGCGCCGAAGGCGAGCGTGCCGAAGAAGGTTGCTGCGCCCAAGGTGGTGGCGAAGGCCGCGCCGAAGCCTGCCGCGAAGGCCGCGCCGAAGCCTGCCGCGAAGGCTGCACCGAAGCCCGCTGCCAAGCCGGTTGCAGCCAAACCCGCCGCCGCGAAGCCTGCGGTAGCGAAATCTGCGGTAGCGAAACCCGCCGCCGCGAAACCTGCTGCGCCGAAAAAATAAGCGCGCCGCCTTTCTGGAAAAAACGCGCCGCCCGGCGCGTTTTTTGTTCCTGTCCAACCTGAACCGCAGCGCATTCGTGCAGCGACAACGAGGAACGAGAAGATGACCCTGAAATTTCACATCACCCAGAATGACGAAGATTTTCTTGCGTTCAGCATCTGCCAGTATCTGAACAACCCGATTCACCGGCCTTCTTTCTGGAAGAATTTTGGCAAAAATCTGCTGATGAGCCTCACCATGTTGCTGCTGCTTTCGTTCTTTATGGCGTTTGACCGCCTCACGTGGATGGTGCTGCTGGTAGTGTTTTTGCTGATTGACGGGGGACTGGCTGCGGGCAATGTGCTGCTCTGGCCGCGAATGGTCAGAAAGGCGATGAAAAACTACGTCGAACAAATCAAACAGCAAGGCAAACTGCCGTATGACGCGGAGTTCACCGTGGAATTTCTGGACGGGGAAATTTACGGCAGCAGTGCCGAGGGCGAGCAACACATTCCGTATGCCGAGATTACCCGGATTTTGCGCGATGAAGGCCATCTCTACGTCATGCGGGGCGCAATGCAAGCCGTGGTGCTACCGCTGCGCTGTCTGGACGGGCGAGAGGCGGAATTGCTGGCATTTCTGCACGGCAAACTACAACAGCACGCGCCGCAAGCGGAAGTTTAGCCATAAGCGGGGAAAATCGTTCGGCGCGCTTTGGTTGTGGTGTGGTTTAAAGCTGCCTTTCTCATCCGGATAGCTATAATACCGACGAAAGGCGGGCAGGATGGGTGAAGGTTGTAGCTCCCATTCTCACCCCGGATAGCTATAATGACAGCCATTTACACACCCTCACGGGAAAAGTTGTAGCTCCCATTCTCACCCCGGATAGCTATAATCGCCTGACAGCAGGGCGCAGGCGTGAATCCGTTGTAGCTCCCATTCTCACCCCGGATAGCTATAATAACG
>JAFSWK010000124.1 GCA_017444505.1 Rhodocyclaceae bacterium
CTCGGCACCGCGCAAGGCGGCGGCCTGCGCGGTTTGCGCCGCCTGCGCCGCGCGCCCGCCCGCCACCGTGGCCGCCTGCATGGTCTCGGCGGCCTGATTGAGCGCCTGCACCGAGCCGCGAATCTGCGCACCTTGCTGACCGGCGGCTTGCAGCAGGCTGCTGGCCGCCGACTGCGTGATGTTGGTGGCTTGCCCAAGCTGCCCGGCAACGCCGTGAATGTGACGCACCAGCAGGGCGAGTTCTTCAATGGTGTAATTGATGAGGTCGGCAATCACGCCGGTGATGTTTTCCGTGACGGTGGCGCGCACGGTCAAATCGCCATCGGCCAGCGCGTCGAGTTCGCGCATCAGGCGGCGGATGGCTTGCTGGATGTCGCTTTCCGGCGCGGCGGTGGCTTGCGGGCGCGGGGCACTTTGCGCGACGCTGGCCGCCGGCGCAGAAGCCGACTCAGCCTGCGGCTGCATGAAGCCGGGCGAGGAAAAGGCAATCAGCCCCACCACCGCCAGCACGCCCACGCACGCCCAGAAAGCGGGCATGAACTGCGTGAGCAGAATGAACAGCGCCAGCGCGCAGCCGCCCTGTATGCCCAGGCGAACATCCGGACGGGCGAGCAGCGTGCGCGACAACTGCATCATGCGACGGCCTCCTGCTGCGGACGCACGGCAGCAGCAGATTCGACGAAGTGCGGATGATTGACCAGTGCGGAAATATCCACCTGTTGCCAGAGTTCATCGGCACTATCCTGCCAGTGCTCGCAAATCCACGGCGAGATGGCCGGGCGCGGCGGGGCGCGGTGAAAACGCTCCGCCGAGAGGATGCCGTCAATGCGTTCAAAGAGCAGCGCGGTGTGCAGCTGGCGTTCGGGCGAAAAGAGCAGCAGACGCGAAGACGGGCCAATCGGCGTGGCATCAAAGCCGTGGAAACGGGAAAAGTCGACGACGCTGTACAACTGCCCGCGCACTGCCGCCAGACCGGCAAACCATTCGCAGGAAAACGGCACCGGCACAATCATCGGCACCGGGATAATCTGGCCGGTGTCCGCAGGCAGAAACAGCCAGCGCTGGTCATGCGCGCCGGCGCCCAGACAGGCGTTGGTGGCGGGCGTGGTGGCGGACGGAGCAGAGGCGTGGCGAGGCGGCGTCATTCTGGGCTTGGGGCGTTGTTGACAAGGTTGCGGATACTGGCAAGCAGGCGTTTGGCCGTCAGCGGTTTGACCAGATAGGCGCGCGCGCCCTGGCGCAAACCCCAGATGCGGTCAACCTCTTCGCCCTTGCCCGAATAGATGATGATGGGAATGCCCTTGGTGGACGGGTGGCGCGAAATGGTGCGCGTGGCCTCAAAGCCATTGGTTTGCGGCATGACCACGTCCATCAGGATGACGTCGGGACGCTCGCTGCGGCTCAGTTCAATGGCCTGCACGCCATCGCAGGCTTCGATGACCTCGAAGCCTTCATGGCGCAGAATTTGCGCCAGCGCCAGACGTTCTGTGGCCGAATCATCCGCGATGAGGATTCTCCGCGCCGCTCTCATGCCTGCCATCCCTGCTGCTGTGCTGCTTACGGGGCGACCCGCAGACGCGCGGCGTGCTGCGCCACCACGGCCAGCAGCCCTTCGCGGGTGAAGGGCTTGGTGAGATATTCATCGGAACCGGCCAGACGCCCGCGGGCGCGGTCAAACAGACCATCGCGCGAACTGAGCATGATTACCGGCGCATCGGCAAAGCGTGGGTTTTTTTTCACCAGCGCGCAGGTTTGATAACCATCGAGATGCGGCATCATGATGTCTACAAAAATGAGATCCGGCTGGTGTTCGGCAATTTTCCCCAAGGCATCAAAACCGTTTTCCGCCAAAATTACTTCGCAGCCCGCCGCCGAGAGAAAAATTTCCGCGCTGCGCCGAATCGTGTTGCTGTCGTCGATCACCATTACCTTGAGCGCCGACAAATCCATATCCGCCATGATTGCCGTCCTTGCAGAAAGCTGGAATAGAAAGTAGTTCGTTATGTTACCGTATTTGCCCCGCACCCTGTTTGCCTTTGCCGCCCATGAATGGCCGCCTTTTGCCCGCGTGTGGCCTTTACGCGATTACGCCGGACACGTCCGATACGCCTTCTTTGCTGGCGCGCTGCCGCCTCTTGCTGCATTGTGCGCACCCGCCCGCGCTTTTGCAGTACCGCAACAAATGCCTGCCGCCGCCTGAACGTCAGGCGCAGGCGCGCGCCGTGCAGGCGCTTTGCCGTGCCGCGAACGTGCCGTTTATCGTCAATGATTCGCTGGCGCTGGCGCTGGCGCTGGAAGCCGACGGCCTGCATCTGGGGCAGGAAGACGGCGATTTTGCCGCCGCCCGCGCCGCTTTGGGGGCACAGCGCATTCTGGGCGCGACTTGCCACGATTCCTGCCAACTGGCGCAACAGGCCGCCGAAAGTGGCGCGGATTATCTGGCCTTCGGTGCGTTTTTCCCGTCTGCCAGCAAACCTGCCGCGCGCCGCGCGTCCGTGGATGTTTTACGCACCGCGCGGGCGCGTTTTCCGCACCTGCCGCTGGTCGCCATTGGCGGCATCACGGCAGAAAACGCCGCCCCGCTGTTGGACGCTGGCGCGCACTGGCTGGCCGTCATCCGCGACCTCTTTGAAGCCGACAACATCGCCGAACGCGCCGCACAATATGCCGCCATCTTCGCGGCAGAGTAACGCGGCAGGCGTGAGCAAAACCAGCGCTTTGTTTTATCCTTTGCCGTTTTTTCAGCCTGCGCGGGGGTGTTCATGTTGAATTTGTTGCGGCGATTGCTGGATTTTTTCAAGGAAGAATCTGCCCGTCTGGAATCCTTGCTGGCGCAAGGGCAGCGCAAGGCGCTGGTGCGTGCCATCCGGTTGCTGGAAAGCGCGGTGCGGCGCACCGATTTGCCCGCATCCAAGCGCGAGAAGGTCGCCGCGCAGTTGTGCGAAATCCGCCAGCAGGCGGACAGTCTGCCGGGCACGCTGCGTTTTGCGGTGGCGTATGCGGCGCTGGTGCGCGACCTGTATCTGGAAATCCGCATTCACTCGCCGAACGCCAAACCGGCGGTCAAGGCGCTGCACGCGGCGCGTCTGGCCGGATGCGAAGTGTTGCCAGAGCAGGGCGACTTGCTCGATACCGCGCTGGCGGCGTTACAGGAAATGATGACCGAAGACGTGACCAGCGTGCGGCAGGGGCTGATGCAGGGCAGGGAGCTGGCGCGCCGCTTTGCCGCCAGCGTGCCGGTGCAAACCATCTGTCCGCCCGAAGCCGCCAGCGTGGCGCTGGAAATTGCCGACTGGGCGTATGGCGACCCGCCCGTGGTACATGCCGAAGCCTTGCCCGCCGAACAACTGCCCGCCGTCTTGCGCGAAACCAGCAAAGGGCAAACCGGGCTGATGGATTTTTCGCAATCCATGCGCATCTGGTGCGGGCGCACTGCGCTGGGGCTGACCGTGGCGTTTTCCGGCACGCGCGCGCATCACCTGAAAACGGTCAGCGCCGACGTTGAGCAGCTTTTCATGCCCTCGCTGCATTACCTGGCCGCTGCGGGCGTGGTGCGTTTGTTTCTGCGCGAATTTGCTGCTGAGCCGCTGTGGGTAGTGGGGCACTCGCTGGGCGGCGGGCTGACGCAGTTTGCCGTCGCCGCGCAGGCACCAGAAGATTTGCCGCGCCTGCGTGGCGTGGCCTTCAATGCTGCCGGGCTTTCGCTGGCATCGCTGAACGTGCTGGGTGAGGCGCGCATGGCGGCGGCGCAAAACCGCATCGCACACTTCACCACCCGGCTGGACCCGGCCTCGGCTTTTGGCGGCTTGCTGGGCGCGCATCTGCGCCTGCCTGGCGCATCGGGTCATGATGGGCACAGCGTTGCCGATTTGCGTGTTGCGCTGCAAAACTGGCGGCAGAGCGTTTGAACAGTACGCGCACGCGCCGCCGTGACGCAGTGCGGCGTGCGCGTGCGATAGCCCGCCTTTGCCGCCCGCAAATCTACCGCAAAGCGCGGCAAGTGCTGTACACTCGCCCGATTCCCCCGCGCGGTTCGTTTCTGTTTCTGTTATGCGCATCTTGTTGAGCAACGACGATGGTTATTTCGCCCCCGGCATTGCGGCGCTGGCCGGGGCGCTGGATGACCTTGCGGAAATTCTGGTGGTGGCGCCCGAACGTGACAAAAGTGGTGCGAGCAATTCGCTCACGCTTGACCGTCCGCTGTCCATGCGCCGCGCCTCCAACGGGTTTTACTTCGTCAACGGCACGCCTTCGGACTGCGTGCATCTGGCGCTCACCGGCATGTTGCAGACGGCACCGGACATGATTGTTTCGGGCATCAACCATGGCGCCAACATGGGCGACGATACGCTCTATTCCGGCACGGTGGCGGCGGCCACCGAAGGCTATCTGTTCGGCATTCCGTCGCTGGCCATCTCATTGGCGAGTTATTCTTCGGTGGATTTCGAGGCGAGCGCCCGGGTGGCGCGCGAACTGGTGCAGCAATTCATTGCCCAGCCGTGGAAAGAGCCGGTGCTGCTCAACGTCAACGTACCCGAAGGCCGCTATGAGACATTGCGCGGTCTGCGCGCCACGCGCCTGGGCAAGCGCCACAAAGCCGAGCCGATGATTCGCACCACTACGCCGCGCGGCGAGGAAGTCTTTTGGGTCGGCGCTGCCGGCTCTGCGGCGGATGCCGGCGAGGGCACGGATTTTTACGCCGTGGCGCAGGGTTTTGTGTCGGTCACGCCCTTGCAGATTGATTTGACGCACAACGCCCAGTTGCCGCAGGTAGCGCACTGGCTGGGAGAGCAATCATGACGGCCAGCGCCCGCATGATTGTCCGCATGATTGCCCGCCTGCGCACGCAGGGCATCCGCAACGAAGCCGTGCTCTCGGCCATGCAGCGCGTGCCGCGCACGCAGTTTGTTGATTCGGGTCTGGCCTTCAACGCTTATGAAGACACGCCGTTGCCGATTGGTTTTCAGCAAACCATCTCGCAGCCCTTCGTGGTGGCGCGGATGCTGGAAATTCTGCTTGCCGGGCGTGCCAGTCTGGGGCGCACGCTGGAAGTGGGCGCGGGCTGTGGCTATCAGGCCGCCGTCATGTCCTCGCTGGCCAGTGATGTCTTTGCCGTTGAGCGCATTCGCGGCCTGATTGAAACCGCCAAGGAAAACCTGCGCCCGTTGCGCCTGCCCAACGTGCGCATGAAACACGCCGACGGCATGTTAGGCTTGCCGGAAGCAGCGCCCTTTGACAGCATCATCGTCGCTGCCGGCGCGCCGCAGATTCCGGTTGCGCTGGTCGAACAGCTCGCCCCCGGCGGTCGCCTGCTGGCACCGGTGGGCGACCAGCGCACGCAGCAACTGGTGCTGGTTGAGCGGCGCGAAAACAATTCTTTTACGGAAAGCCGCTATGATGCGGTTCGATTTGTCCCCCTGTTGGCAGGAACGGAGTAACAAACGATGCACAACAATATCCGAACTGGTTTCCTTCTCCGCTGGCTGCCGCTGGCGCTGTGTGCGGGCGTGCTGGCTGGCTGCGCTTCGGGCGGTCGTGCGCCGGTGACGGCGGCCACGGGCGACGGCTATTCCTCTTCATCCCGTGCCCCCTCGCAGAGCATCCGCACCACCACGATGGCGCGCGAACACACCGTGCGTCCCGGCGAAGGGCTGTATTCCATCAGCCGTCAGTATGGTGTCAGCACGCAAGATTTGCGCACCTGGAATGCCGGGCAGAACCTCGATACGCTGCGCGTCGGCCAGCGTCTCTACGTCTCGCCCCCGGGCGGCACGCTGATAGGCGGCTCGACCGGCGGCGGCACGCTGATTGGCGGCTCTGCATCGGCCAGCACTGGTGTTTCCACGGGCGGTGCGGTGGCCGAAGCCCGTCCCATCGAAATGCAGCCGATGCTGCCGCTGACCTCTTCGTCCGCAGCGGGTGCGCCGACGCAGCCGGCCACGGAATCGACCATCACCGGCGCGCAATTCGCCACCAGCGGCGCGCCGCCTTCACAGGCTGCCGTCGCGCCCGCCCCTGCTGGCAATAACTGGCTGTGGCCGACCAACGGCGAAGTCATCAAAGGCTTTGGCAACGGCAGCAAAGGGCTGGATATTGCCGGCAAGGTGGGCGACCCGGTGCAGGCTGCCGCCGGCGGCACAGTGGCCTACGCGGGCAGTGGTCTGCGCGGGTTGGGCAAGCTGATTGTCATCCGTCACGACAATGATTACCTGACCGCCTACGCCCACAACAGCAAACTGCTGGTGAAAGAAGGCGACAAAGTGCAGGCCGGGCAAAAGATTGCCGAAGTCGGCGATTCGGATGCCTCCCGCCCCATGTTGCACTTTGAACTGCGCAAAGGCGGCACGCCGGTCGACCCCGCAAACCATCTGCCCAAACGCTAAGCGGCGGGAACACCGGCATGGGCGCAGCCGTCCGCTACACGCTGAGTCTGCACCGCCCCGAAGCGCACCTGTTTCGCGTCACAGCCGAATGCCGCGCGCCGGTGCGCGAAGGGCAGCGTTTCTGGCTGCCGGTATGGCTGCCCGGCAGCTATCTGGTGCGCGAATTTGCCCGTCACATTGTCAGCCTGCGCGCATACTGCGGCGCGCGCGAAGTGTCGGTGCGCAAGGTAGACACGCACACCTGGCAATGCGGCGCGCTGCCGAAAGACGAGCCGCTGCGCGTCGAATACGAAGTGTATGGCAAGGACGCCTCCGTGCGCGGTGCCTGGCTGGATACGGACGGCGCGTTTTTCAACGGCAGCAGCCTGTTTCTCGCCTTTGCCGGACGCGAGGCCGAACCCTGCACGCTGGACCTCGCCCCGCTGCCCAAAGGCTGGGGCGGACGCGAGGTGCTCTCCACGCTGCCCGCGCGCGGCAAAAAGCCGCTGCGCTGGCGCGCGCCCGATTACGAGACGCTCATCGACCATCCCTTCGCCATTGTGGAGGCGACGCGCCTTGCGTTTCGCGCAGGCGGCGTGCCGCACGAAATGGCGCTGTGGGGGCGGCACGATTGCGACGGCGAACGCCTGACGGCAGACCTCGCCCGCATCTGCGCCTGGCAGCAAAACCTCTTCGGAATGCCCGCGCCCTTCGCGCGTTATCTCTTCCTCGTGCACGCCACCGGCCACGACTACGGCGGACTGGAACACCGCGACTGCACCGCGCTGGTCACGCCCCGCAACGACCTGCCCTGGCCGGGCATGACCGGCACGCCCGAAGGCTACGTGCGCTTTCTCGGCCTGTGCAGCCACGAATACTTCCACGCCTGGCACGTCAAACGCATCCGCCCCGCCGCCTTTTCGCCGCCTGATTTGCACCGCGAAAATTTCACCCGCCTGCTCTGGGTATTTGAAGGCTTCACCTCGTATTACGACGATCTGGCCCTGCTGCGCGCCGGCGTTATTGACGAAGCCACCTGGCGGGCGCTGTTTGCCAAAAATCTCGCTACCATCCTGCAAACGCCGGGGCGCTTGCGGCAAAGCGTCGCGGAAGCCTCGTTTGATGCCTGGATTAAATACTACCGGCAGGACGAAAACGCCCCCAACGCGCTGGTGAGCTACTACACCAAAGGCGCGCTGATTGCCGCCGCGCTTGATTTGCGCCTGCGCGCTGAAAGCAAAGGGCGGGTCAGTCTGGACGAACTCATGCGCCGCCTCTGGCGCGAACACGGCCAAACCGCTCGCGGGCTGGAAGAAGACGAAATTTACGCCCACCTCGCCGCCGTAGGCGACGCCGCCGCGCCCGGGCAAGGTGCCGCGCTTGCCCGCTGGCTGCGTACCGTAGTCGAAGGCACGCGAGACGTAGACTTCAACCGCCTGCTCGCCCCCTTCGGCCTGCGCCTGCACTGGAAAACCGACGCCAGCGCCGCCGCCCCCGAACTGGGCGCGCGCCTGAGCGCCGCGCAAGGGCAGGGTGTGCGGCTGGTGCAGGTCTATACCGACGGTGCCGCGCAACGGGCCGGACTTTCCGCCGAAGACCTGCTCATCGCCTGCAACGGCCTGCGGCTGGAAAGCCCCGCCGCGCTGCACGCCGCACTCACCCGCGCGCGCGCCGGCGACGTGCTCACGCTGCATTATTTCCGCCGCGACGAACTGCGCCACACCGCGCTCACCGTCCCCGACGCCGCGCCGCGCGCGCTGGAAATTCTCCCGCTGGAAAAACCCACCGCCGCCCAGCGCAAACTGCGCGCCGGCTGGCTTCAGCGTGCGGCAGGTTAACCCCCGCGCGCCGCCGCAACTTGGTGCGCGCCTCAGTTTTCAGACGGCGCGCGCAGCGCCGGCAACAGCCGCCACTGGCAATAGCGCCACGCCGCCCACGCCCAGACCGCGCCCGCAATCAGCACAAAGCCGAAGCTCTCCCAAAACGCAATCGGGTCCGTCGCCAGCACATACTCGCGCTTCGGATGCGGAAAGCGCACCGCCCCGCGCGCCAGCGAATGCCCGTTAAAAAGCAGCGCCACGGCCACCGGCGCGAACCAGACGCCGCACAACAGCGCCGCCAGCCGCCGGTCAAGCGCCGGAGTCGGCTGGACTTTGGGCAGCGCAACGCTATTGCCCGCCTGCCAGAGCGCGCCGCAAAAACACAGCGCCGCCAGCACTGGCAACGCCGCCAGCACCAGCCCGAAGCCGATGGCCGCAAAATAAAACGCAGCCCCGTTTAACGGTTCGATAAAGCGCCACAACGCAAGATTGCTGAACGCCAGCACATTGGCCACCAACAGAGCCAGACACCAAAGCGCCAGCTTCACCGCGCGCCGCCGCGCCAAATCGCCCGCCAGCGGCAGCGGAGTAGAGGGTTCGGGGGGAAGATTCATACGCTGCGATATTCCGGAAAAAGCGCACATTCTAGGCAAAAGCCCCGCCTGCCTGCAAAACCGCATCCACGCGCGCCGTTTGCGCCATGACCAAACCGGCACCGACGCGGGAAACGGGGAACAATGGTGATGGCATGACCAAACCCGCACGGACGCGGGGGATGGGGAACAATGGTGATGGCATGACCCGTAGGGGCGCGATTCATCGCGCCCA
>JAFSWK010000125.1 GCA_017444505.1 Rhodocyclaceae bacterium
ACCGCAACGGCTACGCACCCATCCTACCCCCCCACCCCGCGAGTTGCAACCATGCCCGCCCCAAAAAACGCACGCGTCTCAGCAAGGTAGTGTGGGCAACTTTGTTGCCCACGCAGGCTGCCGCTATCGCGTGGGAGACAAAGCGTCGCTTTGTCTCGGAGTCGGTCTGTCGACGACAACGCGGTGAGGTGAAAAGCGTGGGCGTCGACTTTGTTCGGTGGTGCGGTGGGGGTGGGTTGATTATCGTCAACAAGAATCGTTCCTGATAAGCTACAATGATGAGAACGATTTTCAAATTCAATACTGTTTTCGGTTGTTGTATGCAGATGCGTGACGAGGTTCAGGCGGTGTTGGCCGGACGGGGGCGTTCGGGGTTTGAGGCGCTTTGTGCGGCGGCGACCGATGCCATCGAAATCGCGCATCACATTCGTGGTCGCATCCGTCTGCGGCTGGTCGATGATGGCGGGGCGTTGCCGGAAGAGGCGGCGGGGCTGGTGCGTGCCGTGCAGTCGGTGCTGGAACGTGCGCCGGGCGTGCGCTCGATTCGCGTCAATCGGCTGGCGCGCTGCTGCGCGGTGGAATATGACGCGGGCGTGTTGCCGCCGGGGGCGTGGGGCGACTTTTTTGCGGGCGCGGATACCGCTGAGGCGCGCGTGTTGCGCGACGTTTTGCGCGCGGCGTATGTGGAAATTGCAGACCATGCGCAACTATGACGAAAGCATCCTGAGGGCGCGGCGCATTCAGCCGTCGGCGCCGTTTCCCGCCGCGCATCAGGCGGTGCGCATTGCGTTGTTTGACGAGTACGCGGCGCGCGGTTTCTATGCTCGTCTGCTTGAAGCCTATGGCGGGCGGGCGCCGTCGGCGGCGTTGTTGCGCAGCCATGAAAAGCATGTTGAGACGCTGGCGCGTTTGTGTGCGCGGCTGGGCGTGGCGCGTCCGCTGGATTCCATTTCTCAGCAGCTTGTGCTGGCTCCGTCCTGGCGGGGCAATTGTGAGCGCGCGTTCGTGGGTGAAATTGCCCGAATCCGTCTGTTTGATGCGCTGCTGGCGCAAACGGCGCAGGCGCAGGTGCGCAAGGCGCTGCGCGCGTTGCAGTGGGAGACGGTGCAGTCGCATTTGCCGATGTTGCGGCAGGCAGCCCGCGATGCGCAGGCGACCGAGCAGTATCACGCGGCGCGCGGCATTTCGCCGCAGCAGGCCTATGAGCAGCATGGGCCGGTGTCGGACCTGCTGGAAAAAATGCTCACCCAGCTTGCGCAAAGCGCCGGGCCGCTGGGGGTGTTCAGTGCGCTGTTGCGCCGCGTGCAGCCGGCCATGCTGGCCGGTGTGGCTGCGGGCGGTGCGGGCGTGGTGGCGCTGAAAAGTCGACGTGGTGCGTAATCGAAAGAGGAGAAGCAAGATGAGTCAAATCCTGCCATTTACCCTGGGCGTTGCGGTGGGCGCGGCGTTGCTGCGTTTGTTGAAACATGAGCGCGCCCGCGACGGGTTGCACAAGGCGCAAGGCAAGCTGCGCGAGGCGACCGTCTCGGGGCTGGATGCAATCGAAAAGGCGTCTGCGCGGGCGCGTTCCCGTCTGGAAGGCGCGCCGCAGGCGGCGGAAAGGGCAGACGCGGAAACTGCGGCGGCAGACCTTGCCGGGACGCAGCAGGAAGCGCCTGCGCGCGCCCGCGCTGCCCGCCGCCGCACCGCAAAGCCTGCGGGCAAGGGCGCTGCGGCGAAAGGTGAACAGGCATGAGCGCCGCACGGATGCTGCCAGTGCGCTTTTCGGGCGCTGCCCGCACGGGCGGGCGCGAGTTTGTGCGTGGCTGTGTTGCCGGTGCTTGTCTGGCTGCGTTTCAGGGGCGGGGTTCGCGCAGCGCGCGGCATGTTTCGCGTCTGGCCTTGCAGGGCGGGGTGGCGATGGCGGCGGGCGCGTTGAGCGCCGATGCGCTGCTGGCGCGCGAGTATTGGCGGGCGGCGACGTTTGCTGCGCTGGGCGCGGCGGGCGTGCTGGCAATGGAACGGATGCTGCGCTGCGGCGCGGATGAAAATGACATGGAGAAAATGTGATGGCCAAAAAACAGAAGCGAAACGGATGCTGCCCGGAGTGCGCGCGCAAGATGCGACAAGCCGCCTTGCCGCCGCAGGCGGATGGTTATGGCTTTGCTGCCAGTGCTTGCGGAGAAGGCGAGGGCACGCCCTATGGCGCGAACCTGGGCGGCGGCGCGTTTGCTGCCGGACTGGGCGGCGCGCTGGGCGCGGATTCCGGTCTGCTGCAAGGTTTGCCGGAATTTTTGCGTTCGCGCCAGAGCGAGCAGTTTTTGCTCGGCGCGTTGCTGGGCGCGGGGGCGGCCTGGGTGCTCAGCGATGAAGAATTGCGCGGCAAGATTGTGAAGTCCGTGATGAAGCTCTACGCCAACGTGGGCGGTGCGCTGGAAGAGGTCAAGGAACAGATGGCCGATATTCGCGCCGAGGTGGAAGCCGAGCGTCTGGGAGGCGTCTGAACCGTCATGAATGCCGCTGCCGCAGGCTGGTTTCGTCGTTT
This sequence comes from Rhodocyclaceae bacterium, assembly GCA_017444505.1. GTDB lineage: Bacteria > Pseudomonadota > Gammaproteobacteria > Burkholderiales > Rhodocyclaceae > JAFZMK01. The sequence continues at coordinate 2,525 of JAFSWK010000125.1, forward strand.
GCAGGTGCGCCATTGCCTGGCCGGGCGGGTGCGCTTTCAGTATGCCTGCGCGCCGGATGCGCCCCGGGATGCGGCGAGCATGGAGCGGATGGTGATTGCGCTGCATGGTGTCACGCGCGTGCAGGTCAATGCGCGTGCGGCTTCGATGCGGGTGTGGTTTGACCCTGCGCAGACCGATGTGGCGCGGCTGGGTGCGGCGCTGCGCGCCATGCCGGTGCCGCCGTCCTTGTCCGCGCCG
>JAFSWK010000126.1 GCA_017444505.1 Rhodocyclaceae bacterium
CGACCACGCCTTCGGGCGGGTTGGGTTTACGCGCGCGGGCGCTAGCGATGATGTAGAGCAGGCGGTCGCCATCGTAGATTTCACCGTTCGCGTCGACCATGACGAGGCGGTCGCCATCGCCATCGAGGGCAAGCCCCACGTCGGCGCGGTGTTCCAGTACGGCTTTTTGCAAGAACTGCGGGTGGGTGGCGCCGACGCCGTCGTTGATGTTCAGGCCATCCGGGGCGACGCCGACGGGGACAACTTCCGCGCCCAGTTCGTGCAGCACGCTGGCGGCGATGTGGTAGGCGGCACCGTGGGCGCAGTCGACGACGATGCGCATCCCGCGCAGGGTGTGCTTGCTGGGAAAGGTGCTTTTGCAAAATTCGATGTAGCGCCCGCGCGCATCGTCGAGCCGACGGGCGCGCCCGAGACGGACGGAATCCACGCAGCCGACAGGTTTGTCCAGCCGCGCTTCGATTTCCAGTTCAATATCGTCGGGCAGCTTGAAACCTTCGCTGGAAAAAAACTTGATGCCGTTGTCGTCAAACGGGTTGTGCGAGGCGGAAATGACCACGCCCGCCTGCAAGCGCAGCGCGCGCGTGAGATAGGCCACGGCGGGCGTGGGGCAGGGGCCGGCCAGCCAGACGTCCACGCCAGCGGCGGCAAAACCGGCTTGCAGGGCGGCTTCCAGCATGTAGCCGGAAATGCGTGTGTCCTTGCCAATCAGGACGGCGGGGTGTTCGCCATGTGGCAAGTGTTCGTGTTTGACCAGTACGCGCCCGGCGGCGTAGCCGAGGCGGAGCACAAAATCGGGCGTAATTGGCGCTTCACCGACATGGCCGCGCACGCCGTCGGTGCCGAAGTATTTGCGCGTGGTGCTCATGACAACTCCCGAATGAGACGACAAGCCGGTCATTTTGCCTTGTGCGTCGGGGCGTCGCAATCGGGCGCGGCGGCGCTTTCCGTCATTTGCCACACCGCCAGTGCTTCGCGGGCGGCGGCGACATCATGCACGCGCACGATGCGCGCGCCGCGCGCCACGGCCAGCACAGCGGCTACGGTGCTGGCGAGTATCCGTTCTTGCGGCGGCGCGCCGCGCGTCAGTTCGGTGAACATGGATTTGCGCGACAAGCCCGCCAACACGGGATAGCCCAGGGCGCACAATTCGTCCAGCCGCGCCAGCAGGGTGAAGTTGTGCGCGACGGTTTTGCCAAAACCAAAGCCGGGGTCGAGCACGATGCGGCTGCGCGCGACGCCGGCATCGCGCAGCGCCTCGGCGCGCTGCTGCAAAAAGGCGCAGACAGCGGCGGTCACGTCGTCGTTTTCATACTGCGGGTTGTGTTGCATGGTGCGCGGTTCGCCCTGCATGTGCATCAGGCAGACGGCGGCGTTGGATGCGGCGACGGTTTCAATGGCGCCGGGCTGCGCGCAGGCGCAAATGTCGTTGACCAGCGTGGCACCGGCGGCGAGCGCGGCGCGCATCACGGCGGGTTTGAAGGTGTCGATGGAAACCGGCACGGGCGCATCGGCCAGCCGTTCAATCAGGGGGGCGACGCGGTCGATTTCTTCGGCTTCACTGACTGGCTGCGCGCCGGGGCGGGTGGATTCGCCGCCCACGTCCAGCAGGTGCGCGCCTTCGTTGAGCGCCGTATCCGCAGCGCGCAAGGCGCTATCCAGATTGTGCGCGTGCCCGTCGCCGGAAAAGGAATCGGGCGTGGCGTTGATAATCGCCATGATGCGCGGCGCGGACAAATCCAGCCGGTGACGGCCACAGTGCAGCGAGGTATTCATGCAAACAAATCCAGGCAACGAGAACGGGATGCAAAAAACTGCGGGCGGCGCACCGGCACCAGGCCAGCAACACCGCCCGCAGGAGGTTCAGGACACGGCGCGCGCGCTTACACCGCCGGGGCGACCTGCGCGGAAGCGTCCGGCTTGTCGTCGCTGTCTTTCGGGCGCAGCGGCGCGCTGGACGGTTTCGGGGCGCGCGGCGGGCGGCCTTCCATGATGTCGTCAATCTGGTCGGCGTCCAGCGTTTCCCATTCCAGCAGCGCCTGCGCCATGGCTTCGATGCGCTCGCGGTTTTCTTCAATCAGGCGACGGGCGAGCGCGTATTGCTCGTCGATGATGCGGCGCACTTCCACGTCCACTTTCTGCATGGTGGCTTCCGACACACTGCGGTGCGTCGTCACCTGCCGACCCAGGAAAATTTCGCCCTCTTCGTCGCCATAGACCATCGGACCGAGCGAATCGCTCATCCCCCATTGCGTGACCATGCGGCGGGCAATGTCGGTGGCGCGCTGAAAATCGTTGGAGGCGCCCGTAGTCATCTGGTTCATGAAAATTTCTTCGCAGATGCGCCCGCCAAAGAGCACGGCGATGGTTTGCAGGAGGCGGTCGCGGTCTTGGCTGTACCGGTCGGATTCGGGCAGTTGCATGGTCACGCCCAGCGCGCGCCCGCGCGGGATGATGGTGACTTTGTGCACCGGGTCGGTTTTGTCCAGCAGACGGGCGACGACGGCGTGGCCGGATTCGTGATAGGCGGTGTTTTTGCGCTCTTCTTCCGGCATCACCATCGAGCGGCGCTCCGCGCCCATCATGATTTTGTCCTTGGCGCGTTCAAAGTCTTCCATATCCACCAGCCGTTTGGACTGGCGGGCGGCAAACAGCGCCGCTTCATTGACCAGATTGGCCAAATCCGCGCCGGAAAAGCCGGGCGTGCCGCGCGCCAGCACCATCGCATCGACGCTGTCTTGGTCAATGGGCACTTTGCGCATGTGCACTTTCAGGATTTGTTCGCGCCCGCGAATATCAGGCAGCGAGACGACCACTTGCCGGTCAAAGCGCCCCGGGCGCATCAAGGCGGGGTCGAGCACGTCCGGACGGTTGGTAGCGGCAATCACGATGACGCTGGTTTGCCCTTCAAAACCGTCCATTTCCACCAGCAACTGGTTCAAGGTTTGTTCGCGTTCATCGTTGCCGCCGCCCATGCCCGCGCCGCGCTGACGGCCTACGGCGTCGATTTCGTCGATAAAGATGATGCAGGGGGCGTGTTTTTTCGCCTGATCAAACATGTCGCGCACGCGCGCCGCGCCCACGCCGACGAACATTTCCACGAAGTCGGAACCGGAAATGGAAAAGAACGGCACTTTCGCTTCGCCCGCAATCGCTTTCGCCAGCAGGGTTTTGCCCGTGCCGGGCGAGCCGACCATCAGCACGCCCTTGGGAATCTGCCCGCCCAGTTTCTGAAAGCGCGTCGGGTCGCGCAGAAATTCGACCAGCTCGGCCACTTCTTCCTTGGCTTCATCGCAACCGGCCACGTCTGCGAAGGTCACGGAGTTGGCGTTGTCATCAATCATCCGCGCCTTGCTGCGGCCAAAGGAAAACGCGCCGCCGCGCCCGCCGCCCTGCATCTGGCGCATGAAGAAAATCCACACGCCAATTAGCAGCAACATGGGGAACCACGAAATGAGGATGCTCATCAGCAGCGATTGCCCTTCTTCGGGCTTGCTGGCCGAGACTTTCACGCCCGCGCGCAGCAGGTCGGAGACCATCCAGATGTCTTGCACGCCGGGCGTGTAGACGGTAATCGTCTGGCCGGACTGGGTGACGGCTTTGAGCGTGCGCCCGTCTTCGATGGATACGCTCTTGATTTGCCCGTCTTTCGCCTGCTCCATGAAGGTGGAATATTCCACCGTGTTTTGCGAAGCCTTGCCGCGCGTGTGATTGAGCTGTTCAAAGACGGTCATCAGCACCACGCTGATCAACATCCAGATGGCCAGGTTTTTGAGTAGGTTGTTCAAAATTGCCTCCGCAGCGCCGACGCGAAGTGTCGGCAAAAATCATGCCGCATTGTATGCGGCATCGCCCGTTCGGGCAAAACATGGCGGTGATGCACGTTCGCTATTTCTGCGGCGCATCGTGCCATTCGCGCGTAATGGCCGCCCACAGCGTATCGAGTTTTGCCTGCACTTCGGGCGTCTGGCGAATCGGGCGCCCCCATTCGCGCGCCGTCTCACCCGGCCATTTGTTGGTGGCATCCAGCCCCATTTTGCTGCCCAGTCCGGCCACGGGGCTGGCGAAGTCCAGATAATCAATCGGCGTGTTTTCCACCATCACGGTGTCGCGCGCGGCATCCATGCGCGTGGTAATGGCCCAGATAACTTCCTGCCAGTTGCGGGTGTCCACGTCGTCATCGACGACGATGATGAACTTGGTATACATGAACTGGCGCAGAAAGCTCCAAATGCCAAACATGACGCGCTTGGCGTGCCCGGGATATTCCTTGCGGATGGAAACCACCGCCAGCCGGTACGAACAGCCTTCGGGCGGCAGGTAAAAATCGACGATTTCGGGGAACTGCCGCTGCAACAGCGGCACGAAGACTTCATTGAGCGCAACCCCCAGCATCGCCGGTTCATCGGGCGGCTTGCCGGTGTAAGTGGAATGATAGATGGGCGACTCGCGCATCGTGATGCGTTCGACCGTAAACACCGGAAATTCGGCCACTTCGTTGTAATAACCCGTATGGTCACCATAAGGGCCTTCGGGCGCGGTGTCGTTCGGGTGCAGCACACCTTCCAGCACAAATTCCGCGCGCGCGGGGACATCCAGGTCTGACCCCATGGCTTTGGCAACTTCCGTGCGCGCGCCGCGCAGCAGCCCGGCGAACTGGTATTCCGAAAGGCCGTCCGGAATCGGTGTCACCGCAGCGAGCATCGTGGCCGGGTCGCAGCCCAGCGCGACGGCGACGGGAAACGGTTTGTCGGGATTTTGGGCGCGGAAATCGCGGTAATCCAGCGCGCCGCCGCGATGCGCCAGCCAGCGCATGATGAGGCGGTTTTTGCCAATCACCTGCTGGCGATAAATGCCCAGATTCTGGCGCGGCTTGCTGGGGCCTCGGGTAATCACCAGGCCCCAGGTGACAAGCGGCGCAGCATCTTGCGGCCAGCAGTGCTGAATGGGCAATTCCGCCAAATCCACCGCCGCACCTTCGCGCACAATCTGACGGCACGGCGGATTGCGCACCGGCGAAGGCGCCATGTTCAGCAACTGCCGCAACATGGAACGCTTTTCCCACGCATCGCGCAGGTTGCGCGGCGCTTCGGGTTCTTTCAAATCCGCCAGCAGGCGGCCAATTTCGCGCAGCGGCGTTTTCCAGTCGCCATCCTCGGGCAAAGGCTCGCCCATGCCGGCGAGCACGCGCGCCGGTGTGCCAAACAGATTCGCCAGCACCGGCATGGGATGCGGCTGCCCCTGACGGGTCACGTTTTCAAACAGCAGCGCGGGGCCTTGCGTGCGCAAGGCGCGGTCGGCCACGGCGGTCATTTCCAGATGGGTATCGACGGCGGTGCGCACCCGCCGCAGTTCGCCCTGTTTTTCCAGTTGTGCAATAAATTCGCGCAAATCGCTGTACTGCATGGCGCTCACCTCAAGGGTCAATGCTGCGTTTCTGGCCATCTTCGGTCATTGCCACGTAGGTCAGCATGGCCTCGGTGACTTTCAGATGTTCCAGCGTGCCGTCGCTGCCTTGCCGCTCTGCCCACACGTCCACATTCACCGTGATGGACGTATTGCCCACGCTGGCAACCTCGGCGTAAAAACTCACCAAATCGCCCACCGCCACCGGATGCCGGAAAACAAAGGACTTCACTGCCACCGTCGTCACCCGCCCACGGGCGCGGCGGCGCGCCGGCATTGCACCGGCCACGTCGACCAGCGACATCACCCAGCCGCCAAACACATCGCCGGACGGGTTCAAATCGCACGGCATGGGCACCACGCGCAGCGCCGGTTGCCGGTCTTCGGGATAGACCTTGTTATACATGGGAAATTTCTCCTGAAACGGACAGACTGGGGAAGCGCGCAAGGTACACCTTTTCCCGTCGGCAGGAAAGTGCGCCGCACCCGTTGCACAAGCCCGCGCGCGCGGTTATCGTCCCTCTTTTTTACCCGCACCCGCCGCCATGCAAACCCTTCACCTCGACCTCGGCAAACACAGCTATCCCATCCACATCGGCCACGGCCTGCTCGACCGCGCCCACGAATGGATTGCACCGCTTATCAAAACGCCGCGTGTTGCCATCGTCAGCAACGAAACCGTCGCCCCGCTCTATCTTGACCGCCTGCAAAACGCGCTGGAAAAATCCGGCATCGGCGCGCTGCCCATCATCCTGCCCGAAGGCGAACAACACAAAACCGTCGAATCCTGGCTTGCCATTCACGACGCCCTGCTCGCCGCCCGCTGCGAACGCGGCACCACCCTGATTGCGCTGGGCGGTGGCGTGGTCGGCGACATTGCCGGCTTTGCTGCCGCCACCTTCCAGCGCGGCATTGACTTCATCCAGATTCCCACCACGCTGCTGGCGCAGGTCGATTCCTCGGTCGGCGGCAAAACCGGCATCAACCACCCGCGCGGCAAAAACATGATTGGCGCGTTTTATCAGCCGCGCATGGTGCTCATTGATACCGACGCACTCGCCACCCTGCCCGCGCGCGAACTTTCCGCAGGGCTGGCCGAAGTCATCAAATACGGCCTGATTCGCAACACCGAATTTTTTGTCTGGCTGGAAAACCATCTCGACGCCCTGCTCGCCGGCGATGCCGCCGCGCTGCAATACGCCATCGGCCAATCCTGCGCCTGCAAAGCTGAAATTGTCGCCGCCGATGAACGCGAAACCGGCGAGCGCGCCCTGCTCAATCTGGGTCACACCTTCGGTCACGCGCTGGAAGCCGAATTTGGCTACGGCAACTGGCTGCACGGCGAAGCCGTCGCCGTCGGCACGATGATGGCCGCCGCCGCATCCAAAGCGCGCGGCTGGCTGAATGACGCCGACTGCGAACGCATCGCGCGCCTGTTTGAACGCGCGCACCTGCCCGTGCGCATCCCGCCTGCCGACGTTGAGCGCCTCATCGACTGGATGCGCGGCGACAAAAAAGTCGCCAGCGGCAAACTGCGCCTGGTTCTGCTGGAAGCCATCGGCCAGGCCGCCGTGCATCCGGCACGCGACGACGAAGAACTCCAAACCGCCCTCACCGCCTGCATGGATGACTGAGCCATCGCATGGAAAACGCCCGTTTTTCCCGCCTTTTCCGGCAACCGCGCTGGCGCGTGGCGCGTTACCATGCTGCCGTCGCCCATTCTGTTTTCATCACGAGGTTCCCCATCATGTTCCGTCGCTTTTTCCGTCCGCTGTCCTGCGCCGTAGTTGCCGCCACTTTGCTGGCGGTGGGCTGCGGCGGCGGGGATGGTGAATATTTCCAGAGCAAAAAACAGCAAGTCACCGTCAAGATTGCGCCGTCCGGTACGGTGCTGGTGAAGCCGGGTGAAATCATCACGCTCACCGCCAATGCCAAGGCGCTGCGCGACAAGCTCACCGCCATGAGCTGGTCGATACAGCCGCTCTCCACCACGCACCCCGGCACTGCCGAACCCGTGCTGGGCAATGCCGATTGCGCCAACGCCACGATGTCCAAGGATGACCACGATTACACCGGCAGTTGCACCGTAACCGTCTCCGTGCCGAAAGTGGCCGACCCGTTGAGCTGGACGCTGCACGCCAACGCCACAGCCGAAAACAAGGGACAGGCCGCAGACACCGTGATTCTGGAAGTGGTCACGCCCGAATATCCGGAAAGCGGGCTACAAATCACCGTGCCGCAGCATCTGATGGCCACCGAAGACCTCTACACCTATCAAATCGTCTCCATTCCCGCGACGATGACGGCCAATTATCCGATCAGCAATCCCACCTACAAGTGGACGCTGATTACCGGCCCGACCGGCACCAGCACGCTGATGCTCGCCGGGACGAATTCTTCCGTGCTGCAATTCATTCCGCGCGAACCGGGCTATTACCACTTTCAGGTGGAAGGGCGCGGCATCGTCAACGGGCGCGAGCAAACCGCCACCGACGACGTTATCCTGCGCATTTATGACAGCCGCAGCCACCGTGGTCTGGTCGTGACCACCAACCCCGCGCAGCGCGTCGATGCCAATACCGTGGTGCAGCTTGTCGGCTCGGCCACCTTCAACGGCTCGGATGTTTATAACCCCAGCTACCAGTGGCAGCAAATCCAGACCGGCTCGGAACCGCAGGTGGCGCTGATTAACCCGAACTCGCCCACCGCTTCCTTCATCGCCCCGGCCACGCCGACGACGCAGGTCTATACGTTTGAACTCATCGTCACCGCCGTCGATCACAACGGCACCCGTCTCACCGGCAAGTCTTCCACCTACGTCACGGTGTATGGCACCGGCACGCAACCTGTCGGGCAGGAAATCCAGGTCTACGTCAGCGCCCCGGCCAAGGTCGAAGGCGGCGACTTCCAGACCATCACCGCCACCGCCACCTACAAGGGTCAGGCGCTACCCAACGCACAGTATGAGTGGCGGCAGACGGAAGGACCTCCGGTAATCATCAGCAACGAACACACGGCTTCGCCCTCGTTCTATCTGAACGTGCAATATGACACGCGGGTCGTGTTCGTGGTCACGGCCACCGATGTGGTCAATGGCGAAACCGTCACCGGCTCTTCGACGGTGGAACTCGTCATCACCCCGCCGTAGACCAATCCGTAAGACAGGCAAAGACCTTTGCCACAAAAACAACGGCGGCCAGAACATGGCCGCCGTTTTTTGTCGCGGGCAGGCTGTGTGCCCAAAGCTGCGCAACGCGCGCCCTTCAGCCGCCCCAGGTTACGGGTTTGCCCTTTTTGCGGGCGCGTTCCATTAATTCCAGCAACGGCCAGGCGCGCACCGCCAGTCCCGGCACGAAGGCCGGTTGCGGCTGGCCTGCGGCTTCCGCTGCCGCCTCGCTTTGCGCCTGCGCACCCGCGTCGCGCTGTTTGGCGGCCTCGACCGCCGCGCGCAGGGCGGCAATGGCGGCGGGCAGTTGTTCGGCGGTGAAAATGCCTTGCGCGTCGTTTTCATCGCGTCCGGCACAGCGCAACAACATCCGCGCGTGCTCGGCATACATGATGACGCTGGCAGCAGCGGGCGAAGCGAAGGTAATCAGCGCAGCCATGTGAAAACCCCGCCCGGGCTTACGGCTGCCAGCGGGCGATGAAAGTATCGCGGTGCGTGGAAAGGTCTTCCAGACGCAGCTGAATGACGGGGCCGGAAAGGGTGTAGCCCTCGCAGGTGCAGTCCAGACGGATGTCGCTTTCCGGAAAGGTGATGTGAATCGGGTCGCTGGTTTGCAGGCGGCGGTTGCGGTCAGCCTCATCGACCAGCACGCTGCCATTGGTCAGATTCATCTTCGCCGCCAGCTCCACCTGCTCGCCCGTGGTCAGCGTACCGGCTACAAAGCAGGGAATCATGCGAAATTCGTTATTGACCATCGCCAGCGAGATGCGGCGCAAATGGCGCACCAGCGCGGCGCGGTCGGCGGGGGCTTTCTCGGCGGCGCGCTCGGCCAGCGTGACCAGTTCCGCGTCGGTCAGATGCGGCGCGGCGGCAATCATGGCATCGCGCGGAATCTCCACCTTCGGTGCCGCAGGTTTGGCGGGCGCCGCAGGTTTGGCCGCAGCGGGCTTGGCGGCAGCCGCAGCAGGCGCGGCGGACGGCTGCACCGGATTGATGTGGTGATGGTGCCCCAGCAG
>JAFSWK010000127.1 GCA_017444505.1 Rhodocyclaceae bacterium
GGACGGAGGTGCGGCTGACGTTCTCCACCTGGTCGCGCACGTTCAGCTCACACAGGGCGTTGATGCGCGCGGTCTCGTCCGGCAAAGCGTCAAGCATGGCGGCGTGGCGTTCGCGCACGTCTTGCACGTGGCGCAGCCAGTTATCGACCAGACCAAGCTGCTGGTTGCGCAGCGCGGCAGTGACACCGCCGCAGCCATAATGCCCGACGACGAGGATGTGTTCGACCTGCAAAACGTCGACGGCGTACTGGATGACGGAAAGCGCGTTCAAATCCGTATGCACGACGAGGTTGGCGACGTTGCGGTGCACGAACACTTCGCCCGGGTCCAGACCAATAATCTGGTTGGCGGGCACGCGGCTATCGGAACAGCCAATCCACAAATAACGCGGCGCTTGCTGTTTGAGCAGACGACGGAAAAAGTCGGGGTCGGTTTGCTGGTTGCTGGCCGACCATTCGTGGTTGTTGTCAAACAGGGTTTGCAGCTCGTGCGTCATGTTGGGGGGAGGATGAAAACGAAACGGCGGCAATCTTGCTGCAACGCAGCAGCGCCGTCAATGCCAGATGCCTTGTTCTTGTAACTGACGGGTGGCCGCCTGCGCCCAGCCGCGATTGGCTGCGGGGCTGGCGGGGCTGGGGTGCAACACTTGCCCGATGCGCACTTGCGTTTGTGCGCCCAGGGCGGCTGCGGCGCGTTTGGCGCTCCATGCGCCGACGCCGACCAGATGCTGCGGACGCAATATTTCCACGGCGCGGCGCAGGTGTTCGTCACAGGCGGCGAGCAGTGCGGTTTGTTGCTGCGCGGGGAGTTTGTCGGGCGTGAGGTTGCGCGTGCCGTCCAGAAAGAGCAGCGGGCAGTAGTTGAGCACGAAGTGCTCGGCAAAAAAGGCGTCCGGTGTCGTGAAACGTTCGGCAAACAAGCCCCACAGCCGCCGGCCAGAGACTTCGGAGCGCGGGCAGGCAAAGCCGGTGACGGGTTTGGCGGGGTTTTCACACGCGGGTTTGCCCACTTCGCCGTGCAGTTTCAACCAGTCGCGCACGGCGGCGATTTCGCCAAAGGGCACGCCGGTTTGCGCCATGCCGAAGGGGCCGGGGTTCATGCCGAGAAAAATCACGCGGCGCGCGCCCGTGGCATAGCGGCGCAGCCAGCGGGCGTGCACGTCGCGGGCGTAGTCCAGCGGGTTGTAGACATGCGTGGCAGGCGGCGTGAAGGTCAGCGCGTCCAGACGCGCACGGAGCGCGTCGGCGGCGGCAAGCAGAGCTTCGGCGGTGGGGTTGGTCATGCGGTATTGTCTCCGGCGGGTGCGGGGGTTTCGTTCCAGGGTGCGACGTAGAGCAGCAACAACATGCCCGGCATCGCCAGAAAGAAACACAGCCAGAAAAAGGAAACATAGCCCAGCCATTCAATCAGAAAACCCGTGGTGGCATTCACGAAGGTGCGCGGCACGGCGGAAAGGCTGGAAAGCAGCGCAAACTGCGTGGCGGTGAAGGCCGGATGCGTGGCGCGCGCAATGAAGGCGACAAACGCCGAGGTGCCCAGCCCTACGCCGATGGCTTCCGCGCCGATGACGGCGGCCAGTGAAATGTATTGCCAGCGGCCAATTTCCTCGAAGGGGCCGATGGAAGCCAGCCACGCAAAGCCCAGAATGGTGACCGCCTGCACCACGCCAAACAGCCACAGCGCGCGGTTAATGCCCAGTCGCAGCATCCAGGCGCCGCCGATGATGCCGAAAATCAGCGACGGCCAGAGGCTGGCGTTTTTCGCAATCCAGCCGATGTCGCCGGTGCTGAAGCCCATGTCGAGATAAAACGGCGTGGCCAGCGCCGTGGCCATGCTGTCGCCCAGTTTGTAGAAAAAGATGAAGGCCAGAATCGCCAGCGCGTAACCGATGCCCTGCCGGTGGAAAAATTCGTGGAAGGGTTCGACGATGGTCTCGCGCAGCGTGCGCGGCGCGTGCGCATCCAGCGGCGGCTCGTCGGCCAGCACCAGCGTCATGTACAAACCCGGCAACATAAAGAGCGCAGTAATCACGAAGACCTGCGCCCAGCTCATGTGTTCGGCCAGAATCAAGGACACCGCCCCCGGCACAAAAGCGGAAATGCGGTACGCCGCAACATGCACCGAATTGCCCAGCCCCAGTTCGCGGTCGGGCAAAATTTCGCGGCGAAAGGCATCAATCACAATATCCTGGCTGGCCGAAAAGAAGGCCACCAGAAAACTCAGCACGGCCAGCACAAGGATGTGTTCGCGCGGCGCAAACAGCGCATAGGCCGCCAGCAGCGCCAAAAGACCCAGTTGCGTCACCAGCATCCAGCCGCGCCGCCGTCCCAGAAACGGCAAGCGCACGCTGTCCATCACCGGCGCCCAGAGGAATTTGACGGTAAAGGGCAGTTGCGTAAGCGCAAAGGCGCCGATGGTTTTGAGTTCCAGCCCCTCGCTGCGAAACCAGGCCGGCAGCAGACTGAGCAGGAAAAACATCGGCAGGCCGGACGAAAAGCCGGTAAAAACGCACAGCAACATGCGCCGCGTGCAGATTTCCCGCCACCAGGGTGCTTTTTCCGGCTGCTCCGACAAATCGTTCACGCAATCTCCTCGGCTGTTTCCGCACGGCTTTGCGCACGCTGCGCCGCTTTCCTGACAAGTGCTAGAATGCGGAATTTTACCGTTTTTCACAGGCCGACGGCGCGGATGCGCCGTCATGGAGAAATCCCGTGTTCCACCCGCATTCCCGCCCGCTGGCGGCCTGTCTGTTTGCCGTCGGACTGCTGCTTGCCAGCCTGCCCGCGCAGGCCGGTTTTGAAGAAGGCAACGCCGCCTGGCAGGAAGGCAAGTATGACGTGGCGCTGAAAGAATTTACCGCCGCTGCCCGCCGCGGGGACGCCGATGCCAGCTACCGCCTCGGTGCCATGTATGCCAAGGGCGAAGGCACGCCGCGCAATCTCTATCTTGCCTGGCAATATTTTTATCAGGCCGTCGAGCGCGGCAACCTCACCGCCGTAGCCGAACTGGGCGACCTTTCCGATTATTTCGACCTCTACCTCTTTTCGCCCGACGTGCCCGCCCCGGGCAAGCGCGGCGCTGCCGTCAAACGCCTGCAACGCGCCGCCAAAAAAGGCAACGGCAATGCCCTGAACGACCTTGCGCTGATTTACAAGCAAGGCGACGGCGTCAAGCAGGACATGCAAAAGGCGCTGGAATACATCCATCTTGCCATAGAAAAGAACAACCCCTTCGCGCTCACCAACCTGGGGCTGATGTATGGCCGTGGCGACGGCGTGCAGGCCAACCCGGCACGCGCCGTCGCGCTCTATCAGCAAGCCATTGAACAGGGGCATCCGCGCGCCTACACGTTGCTTGCCCAGCGTCTCATGGATGGCGACGGCATCAAGCGCGATGTCAAAACCGCCGTGCAGTACTACAACCAGGCCGCCGAAAAAGGCGACGTGCGCGCGCAACTGGCGCTGGCCGACCTGCTGCGCCGAGGCGTCGACAAAATCGTGCCTGTCGACTCTGACCAGGCCGTGTACTGGTACGAAAAAGCCGCGCAAGCGGGCAATCTGGACGCCCAGATGGTGCTCGCCGACATGTTTGAAAGCGGCCAGGAAGTCGCCGCCAATCCGCAGCGCGCCGCGCACTGGTACGAAGCCGCCGCCACCCGCAATCACTCGGCGGAAGCGCGCTACCGGCTGGCGCTGCTCTACGACACAGGCCGGGGTAACCTGAAGCCCGACCCGAAAGCCGCCGCCCGCTGGTATCTGGAAGGCGCGAAAAACAACGACGCGCAGGCGCAGCAACGTCTGGCCGAACTCTACGCCTCGGGGCACGGCCTCAAGCGCAACGCGGAAGAAGCCGGACGCTGGCTGGCGCGTGCGGCGGCGGGCTGCTGCGGACAGCCGCCGTTTAGCAAAATGGTAGAAAAAAGCCCGGCGTTGAATGCCCTGAGCGCAGGCGAAAAGGTGCGCATGTTCCGCCGCGCTGCCCGCGATGGCAATGCCGATGCGCAAACCACGCTGGGGCGCTGGTACGCCCACGGCGAGCAAGGTTTGCCCGTCGACCGCAACGCCGCCCGGCAATGGCTGGAGCGCGCCGCCAAGCAAAATTACGTCCCGGCCAAGACTGCGCTGCGCGAACTGTCTGGCGACAAAAAAGCCGGCGCAGGCAAAAAGGCCGCCCCTGTCCAGGCGGCACCGCCGCCGCCCGCCCGTGATGGTGGTCAATCCTGAGTGCGCACTTGCACCGCGCGCCACACCCGGGCGGCAAAAGCGCGTCACAACCCTGTGCGCATATCACCTCCTGCGGGGGAATGCGTTATCCTTCGGCGTTTCCTAAAACATACCGGTTCATGCGATGCAAGCAGAAAACGAACTGAACCTGATTGATCAGCTCGCCGTATATGGTCGCTTTCGGGAGCGTGTCGGCGAAACCACCGAGCAGCTCAAGAACTGGCTGACCGAATACAACCTGCTCGACGAATACGGCGAAAAGCGTCTGGAACGCGCACTCGCCCGCCTGCATGACGAACGGCTCACCGTCGCCTTTGTCGCGGAATTTTCGCGCGGCAAATCCGAGCTGATCAACGCCATCTTCTTTTCGGATTTTCCCGACCGCGTCCCGCCCTCCAGCGCCGGGCGCACCACCATGTGTCCCACCGAGCTGCGCGCCCCGCGTCCGGGCGGTATGCCGCGCATCAGCCTGTTGCCGATTGAGACGGCCACGCTGGGCAGTGTTGCCGAGCTGCGCCGCAACACCGAACACTGGGTCATCAACCCCATTGCCGAGAGCAACCTGCATTCCCTGCAAGAAGCCTTTTCGCGCGTGCGCGAAACCACCCGGGTGAGCGAAGAAGAATGCCGCCAGCTGGGCTTTGCCATCGACGCCAACGGCCAGAAAGGGCTGCAACCGGGCAGCGACGGCATGGTGGAAGTGCCGCGCTGGCGTCACGCCATCATTGAATTCGACCACTCCCTGCTGGCGCAGGGGCTGGTGATTCTCGACACCCCGGGGCTGAACGCCATCGGTGCCGAACCGGAACTGACCTTCTCGCTGCTGCCCAGTGCGGACGCCGTGCTCTTCATCCTCGCCGCCGACACCGGCGTGACACAAAGCGATCTGGCCATCTGGCGCGACTACGTGCGTCCGCGCAGCATGATGGATTCCAAGCGCGGCCAGTTTGTCGTCCTCAACAAAATCGACAGCCTCTGGGACGGCCTGCGCGATGATGCCGCCATTGACCACGAAATCCACCAGCAAGCCGAAATTGTCGGCGGTATGCTGGGGCTGCCCGCCAGCCAGATTTTCCCGCTCTCGGCGCAAAAGGCGCTGGTCGGGCGCATCCAGCACCAGCCCGAGCTGGTCAGCAAAAGCCGCATTGAAGTCTTTGAGCGTGCGCTGGCGCACGACATGCTGCCCACCAAAAAGCAGATTGTGGCCGAAAACCTGCACGCCACCGCCAGCGAAATCATCAACCGCGCCCGCGAAACCCTGCTGCTGGAACAAAGCAACCTGCAAACCCAGTTGGGCGAACTCGAAGGGCTGCGCGGCAAAAATCACACCGTCATTGAATACATGATGGGCAAAATCGTCGAAGAAAAGAACCGCTTTGACGACGGACTGAAAAAGTATTACGCCGTGCGCAGTGTCTTTTCTGCGCAATCTTCCAAGCTGCTCGCCAGTCTGGACGCCACCACCTTGCACAAGGAAAGCCAGCGCGTGCGCCAGCAAATGTTCAAGAGCATTTTCAGCCGCGGGCTGCGCAAGAGCATGGAAGGCTTTTTTGCCTGGCTGCACGCCGCGCTGGCGCAGGCACAGCGCGACGCGGGCGAAATCACCTCCATGCTGGACGCCACCTACAAGCGTTTCGCCACCGACCACAACCTCAAACTTGCCCCGCCCGTCGGTTTTTCCCTGCGCCGTTTCGAGCGCGAAATCCGTCGTTTGCGGGAAGTCTATGAGCGCAAGGTCAGCGGCTCGTTCTTCCTCGTCGGTCTGGAACAGCGGGTGCTGACGCAAAAATTCTTCGACACCGTCGCCAGTCAGGCGCGTAACACCTTTGATATTGCCGGCCACGAAGCCGAGCAATGGCTCAACGGTGCCATCACGCCGCTGGAATCGCAGATTCGCGAACACCAGTTGCAGCTCAAGCGTCGTCTGGACGGCGTCAAGCGCATCAGTGAGACCACCGACGCACTGGAACCGCGCGTCACCGAACTGGAAACGCTGCGCGAAAGCGTCCAGCAGCGCCTGCTGCGTCTGACCGAACACGCCGAGCGCATCTACCAGGCGCTGGGGCTGGAAGACAGCAGCGCCCAAAACGCGCAGAACGCCCCCGCCGCCGATACGCCCACATGAGCACCTCCGGGCAACAGCCCCCCGTCAAGCAGCGCGGCGCGGAAAAAACCGCCCGCATTCCGGTCAAGATTGTTCCTGCCGAGCGGCTGAAAAAACCCGAATGGATTCGCATCCGCCTGGCCGGTGGCGAAGATGCCGCGCGGTTTCAGAGCATCAAGGACACGCTGCGTAGCCAAAAGCTGCACACCGTCTGCGAAGAAGCCAGTTGCCCGAACATTCACGAATGCTTCGGCAAAGGCACGGCCAGCTTCATGATTATGGGCGACATCTGCACCCGCCGTTGTCCCTTCTGCGACGTCGGCCACGGGCGCCCCGCCCCGCTCGATAGCGAAGAACCCGCGCATCTGGCGCAAACCATCGCCGCCATGCAGTTGCAATACGTCGTCATCACCTCGGTCGACCGCGATGATTTGCGCGATGGCGGCGCGCAGCATTACGTCGAGTGCATCCGCGCCATCCGCAAGCAATCCCCGCACACCCGCATTGAAATCCTCGTGCCCGATTTTCGCGGACGCATGGAACTGGCGCTGGACATTCTCGGCGAAGCGCTGCCCGACGTGCTCAACCACAATCTGGAAACCGTCCCCCGCCTCTACCGGCAAGCGCGCCCCGGCGCGGACTACGCCCATTCGCTGCGCCTGCTCAAGGAATTCAAGGCGCGTCACCCGCAAGTGGCCAGCAAATCCGGCCTGATGGTCGGGCTGGGTGAGACCGACGACGAAATCCTCGCCGTCATGCAAGACTTGCGCGCCCATGACGTCGACATGCTCACCATCGGCCAGTATTTGCAACCTTCCCGTGGCCATCTGCCCGTGCTGCGCTACGTGCCGCCCGCCACCTTCCAGCGTTTTGCCGAGGAAGCGGCGAAAATGGGCTTTCGCAGCGCCGCCTGCGCCCCGATGGTGCGTTCCAGCTACTGGGCTGACCGTCAGGCGCACGGTGCCGGTGTTGTCCCCTGAGTCGTCCGCATCCTCACCTGCTTTTTCCACTGCCCACCCGAAAGGAAACCGCCCATGCCCTCGTTTGACATCACCAGCGAAGTCGACCTCGTCGCGCTTGGCAACGCGCTTGACATGGCCAACCGCAAAATCACCAACCGCTACGACTTCAAAGGCGTCGACGCCCGCATCGAGCGCACCGACAAACTGCTCACCCTGCACGCCGACAGCGACTTTCAAATCCGCCAGATGAAAGACATCCTGCTGCCCGAAATGACCGCGAAAAAAGTCGACGTGCGCTGTCTGGAACACGGCGAGACGAAAAAGGCCGCTGGCAACCGCGTGCAGCAAGAAATCCGCGTCAAAATCGGCATTGAGCAGGAACTGGCGAAAAAAATCGTCAAACGCATCAAGGACGGCAAATTCAAGGTGCAGGCCAGCATTCAGGGCGACAGCGTGCGCGTCAATGGTGCCAAGCGCGACGTGTTGCAGGAAGTCATCGCCGACATCCGCAAAGTCTTCCCTGACGAAGCCCTGCAATACGGCAACTTCCGCGACTAAAAAAATCCCTCAAGTTTTCGCCCCATCTGCCGCTAACAAGATAGATGGGGCACTGTTTGCCCCGCCACGAGGAGAATCATCATGGAAATCGGATCCGCCGCCCGCTTCGCTTCCGACAACGCCATGGCCAAGGTACAAGGCAGCGTTGCCATCACCATGCACAAGAAAATCCTGGACATCGCTGAAGCCAACATGCAGCAGTTGCTCGCCGCCGTGCCTGCCGCGCCTACCGCCGTCGATGCCGGCAAAGGCAACATCGTCAATACCACGGCCTGAGCATCATCATGCCCACACCGCTGCACGGCACACTGCCCTGCACCGTGGCCGCCATTCGCGCTGGTCATCTTCACGACGAAATCGAACTGCGCAGCGCCGGAGCCAGCACGCTCATCGCCACCATCACCCATTACAGCACGCAAACGCTCGGCCTGCGCCCGGGCGTGCGCGTGCACGCGCGGGTCAAGCCCGCCTCCGTCCTTTTGCTCGCCCAAGACGCCTCGCTGCGCATCGCCGCGCAAAACGCCCTGCCCGCCACCATTGAAGCGATTGAACCCGGCGCGGTGCGCCACGAAATCACGCTCAGTCTGCCCGGTGGCGAAAGTCTCGCGGCCAGCCTCACCCGCACCTCTGCCGACCGTCTCGGCCTGCATCCCGGGCAGCCGGTGCATGCTGTTTTCAAGGCGTCTGCCGTCGTGCTCGCCCGCGCAGAGTGAAGATAGCGCCTGCCGCTTTGTACGCACTCGCATACCGCCACCCGCTTGTCGGCGCGCTCACCCTGTTTTCTGACGACGAAGCCATCACCGCCGTGCGCTTTGGCGCGGAAAACATCCCTTTCCCGCAACACCCGCCTCCCGTGCTGCAACAGGCTGCGCGCGAACTGGATGAATACCTTGCCGGGCAACGCCGCCAATTCCATCTGCCGCTGCGCCCCGATGGAGGCACGCCGTTTCACCGCCGCGTCTGGCAGGCGTTGCGCACCCTCGCCTATGGCGAATTGTGCAGCTACGCGGAACTGGCCGAACGCATGGCGCTTTCCCGCACGCACGCACGCGCCGTCGCGCGCGCCTGCGCCGCCAACCCGCTGCCCTTGTTGATTCCCTGCCACCGCATCCTCGCCGTCGGCCAAAAGCTCGGCGGCTACAACGGAGGTCTTGCCCGCAAACGCGCCCTGCTCGTCCTCGAAGGCCACGACTGGGCGAAAGACGGCTGACATTCTTGCCATTTGTGTGCGCAAACCGTTATAATCGTCCGCTTTATTTGTCAACCTTTTTACCTGAGGACACTCAAGCAATGCCTGGTATTCGCGTCAAGGAAAACGAACCCTTTGAAGTTGCCATTCGCCGCTTCAAGCGCGCCATCGAAAAAACGGGTCTGCTCACCGAACTGCGCGCCCGCGAGTTCTATGAAAAGCCCACCGCCGAGCGCAAGCGCAAGCTGGCCGCCGCCATCAAGCGCAACTACAAGCGCCTGCGCAGCCAGATGCTGCCCAAAAAGCTGTACTGATTTTCCGGCCCGATACCGGCTTTCCTGCGTCACGTCTTGCCAGTCGTGGCGCTTGTTGATTTTGCGGAGCGAAAAATGGCACTCAAGGCACGCATTCAGGACGACATGAAATCCGCCCTCAAAGCCAAGGAAACCGCCCGTCTCTCCGCCCTGCGTCTGCTGTTCGCCGCCATCCGTCAGGCCGAAATCGACGGCCAGCAAGACCTGGCCGAAAACGATGATGGCGTCATCGCCATCGTCAACAAACTCGTCAAACAGCGCAAGGATTCCGCCAGCCAGTATGAAGCCGCTGGCCGCGCGGAGCTGGCCGCCGCCGAGCGTGCCGAAATCGACGTACTCTCTTCTTACCTGCCCGCCGCACTGAGCGCCGAAGAACTCGCCGCCGCCATTGACCGCGCCCTAGCCGACACCGGCGCCCGCGCCATGGCCGACATGGGCAAAGTCATGGCCATCCTCAAACCGCAGCTTGCCGGGCGCGCGGATCTGGCCGAAGTCTCCCGCACCGTCCGCGCCCGTCTGGGCGGCTGACGGCCTCGCGGTGCGATGATTCCCCGCGCTTTTATTGACGACCTGCTCGCCCGCGTCGATATCGTCTCGGTCATCGAGCAATACGTGCCGCTGAAAAAAAGCGGCGCCAATTATTTCGGCTGCTGCCCCTTTCACGGTGAAAAAACCGCCTCGTTCTCGGTCAGTCCCAGCAAGCAGTTTTATCACTGCTTTGGTTGCGGCGCGCACGGCACGGCAATCGGCTTTCTCATGGAATACAGCAGCCTGAGTTTTGTCGAGGCCGTCACCGACCTTGCCCGTCAGCAAGGCTTGCAAGTGCCGCAAGAGCGCGGCAACGCCGCCCAGCAGCAAAAACACGCCGCCCGTCACACCGGCCTGCTCGACCGGATGCAGCGCGCCGCCGCCTTCTACCGCGCCCAGCTTGACCGCCACCCCGCCGCCCGCGAATACGCCCGCCGCCGAGGGCTTTCGGACGCCATCATCGAACGTTTCGGCATCGGCTACGCGCCGCCCGAGCGCCACGCCCTGCGCCATGTGTTTGCCGACTACGAATCGCCCGAACTGGTCGAAGCCGGTCTGATCATCGTCCCCGAAGAAAGCAGCAAACCGCGCTACGACCGCTTTCGTGGCCGTTTGATGTTCCCGATTGCCGACCGGCGCGGGCGCATCATCGCCTTTGGCGGGCGCATTCTGGACCAGGGCGAGCCGAAATACCTCAATTCGCCCGAAACACCGCTGTTTGAAAAGGGGCGCGAACTCTACGGGCTGGCGCTGGCGCAAAAAGGCGTGCGTGAACAAGGCTATGTGCTCGTCGTCGAAGGCTATATGGATGTCGTCTCGCTGGCCCAGTTCGGCATTGAAAACGCCGTGGCCACGCTGGGCACGGCCACCTCGGAGCATCACATCCAGACGCTCTCGCGGCTAACCCGCCGCATCGTTTTCGCCTTTGATGGCGACCAGGCCGGACGGCGCGCCGCGCGCCGCGCGCTGGAAGCCGGTCTGGAAAAACTGCGCGATGACCTCACGCTGGCCTTTCTCTTCCTGCCGCCGGAGCACGACCCCGACAGCTTCGTGCGCGAATACGGCAAAGCCGCGCTGGATGACGCCGCCCGCAACGCCCGACCGCTGACCGAATTTTTGCTGGAAGACCTTTCGCGCGAACTGGATTTGCGCAGCGCCGAAGGCCGCGCCCGCCTCGCGCACAGCGCCCAGCCGCTCATCGCCCGCATCCGCAGCGCGCCCATTTTGCGCTTGCAGCTTATCAAGACC
>JAFSWK010000128.1 GCA_017444505.1 Rhodocyclaceae bacterium
TGCACGGCGCCAACCGGCTGGGCACGAACTCGCTGCTCGATTTGCTGGTCTTCGGCAAGTCTGCTGGCGAGACTGTGGTGGAAGACTTCCGCAATGGCCAGTTGCCGCTGCATCCGCTGCCGGCGGACGCGGGCGAAGTTTCGCTGGCGCGCATCAACCGTCTGGAAACCCAGAGCGATGGCGAGCCGGTGCATGAAGTCAGCGACGAGATGCGCCGCACGATGCAGAAACACGCCGGTGTTTTCCGCTTTGACAATCTGCTGCGCGAAGGCGTGCAGAAAGTCCGCGAAGTGGCCGAGCGTGCCAAGCGCACCACGATTACCGACAAATCCCGTGTCTGGAACACCGCCCGCACCGAGGCGCTGGAACTCGATAACCTCATCGAAGTTGCCCGCGCCACGATGGTTTCCGCCGAAGCGCGCAAAGAGTCGCGCGGCGCGCACGTGCGTGACGATGCCCAGGATACGCCCGAAAACCCCAATGGTCGCAACGACAAGGAATGGCTCAAACATACCTTGTGGTACAGCGAAGCGGATCGTCTGGTCTACAAGCCGGTGAATCTGAAACCGATGCACGAAGACACCAAACCGATCGCGCTGGCCAAGCGTACCTACTGAGATTTCAAGGAGTGTTTAAGCCATGAGCAAACGTACCATGCGATTCAAGGTGTACCGTTACGACCCGGATCGGGACGCCAAGCCGTATATGCAGGAAATTTCCCTGGAACTGGAAGAAACCGACAAGAAACTGCTGGACGCTCTGGTCAAACTCAAGACCAAGGACGATTCCATCGCCTTTCGCCGTTCCTGCCGCGAAGGGGTGTGCGGTTCGGACGCGATGAACATCAACGGCAAGAATGGTCTGGCCTGTCTGACGGATTTGTCCAGCCTGCCCGATGAGGTCACGCTGCGCCCGCTGCCGGGCTTGCCGGTGATTCGTGACCTGATTGTGGACATGACGCAGTTCTTCAACCAGTATCACTCCATCAAGCCGTATCTGGTCAATGACACGCCGGCGCCCGAGCGCGAGCGCATCCAGTCGCCGGAAGACCGCGAAGAGCTGAACGGCCTCTACGAGTGCATCCTGTGTGCCTGCTGTTCCACGTCCTGCCCGTCGTTCTGGTGGAATCCGGACAAATTCGTCGGCCCCGCCGGCCTGCTGGCGGCGTATCGCTTCATTGCCGACACCCGCGACCAGGATACCAATGCCCGTCTGGACAATCTGGAAGACCCCTACCGTCTGTTCCGTTGCCATACCATCATGAACTGCGTGGATGTCTGCCCGAAAGGGCTGAACCCGACGCGCGCAATCGGCAAGATCAAGGACATGATGGTGGCGCGCGCCGTATGACGACGCCGGGCGAACTGTCCGTCAACAAGGGGCGCCTGCGCTGGCAGTGCAGGCGCGCCTTGCTGGAACTCGATTTGGTGCTGGAACGCTTTCTGGCGCGCGATTTTGATGCCCTGAATGAAGAAGAGCTGGCAGTGTTTGCGGAACTGCTGGCGCTGGACGACTATGCGCTGTGGGCGCTGGTCAATGGTTCGCAGCCTGCGCCCCATGCCCGCTGGCAAGCCTTGCTGGCGCGGATGGCGGGCGGGGGCAATGGCCTGAACTTTGTCGCGCCGGAAGGCGTGGTTTTAAATATCACATCAAAACAGAGAGGGAAGACATATATGAGCAAAAACGAACAACGTTTCGCCACCCTGACCGTAGATGGCAAAAGTTACGACTTTCCCATTTTGAGCGGCACGCACGGCAATGATGTCATCGACATCCGCACGCTGGGCGCGAAAACCGGCCTGTTTACCTATGACTCCGGTTTTCTGTCCACGGCCAGTTGTTCCTCCACGATTACCTTCATCGATGGCGAGAAAGGGCAGTTGCTCTATCGCGGCTATCCGATTGACCAGCTCGCCGAGAAGTGCACCTTTCTGGAAGTCGCCTATTTGCTGATTAATGGCGACTTGCCCAACCAGAAAGAAAAAGAGGCGTTTGAAGAGCTGATTCTGTCGCACACCATGGTGCATGACCAGCTCACCCGCTTCTACAACGGCTTTCGCCGCGATGCGCACCCGATGGCGATTATGGTCGGCGTGGTCGGTGCGCTATCGGCCTTCTATCACGGCGCGATGGATTTTTCTGACAGCGAGCACCGGCTCGATTCCATGCACCGGCTGATTGCCAAACTGCCCACGATTGTCGCCATGGCGTACAAGTACAACGTGGGCGAGCCGTTCATGTATCCGCGCAACGATCTGGGCTACACCGCCAACTTCATGCACATGATGTTTGGCACGCCGTGCGGTCCTTACAAGCCCAATCCCGTGCTGGTGCGCGCGCTGGACATCATTTTCACGCTCCATGCGGATCACGAGCAGAACGCCTCCACCTCCACGGTGCGCTTGGCTGGTTCCTCGGGCGCGAACCCCTTCGCCTGCGTCTCGGCGGGCATCTCCTGCCTGTGGGGGCCGGCGCATGGTGGTGCCAACGAAGCCTGCCTGATGATGCTGGAAGAAATTGGCGATGTTTCCCGCGTGGGCGAATACATCAAGCGTGCCAAGGATAAAAACGACCCCTTCAAACTGATGGGCTTTGGCCACCGCGTCTATAAAAACTTTGACCCGCGTGCCAAGCTGATGGGCAAAGTGTGTGCCGAAGTGCTGGCTGAACTTGGGCTGGAAAATGACCGTCTCTTCAAGCTCGCCCGCACGCTGGAAAAAA
>JAFSWK010000129.1 GCA_017444505.1 Rhodocyclaceae bacterium
AACATCTGCCCGCCCGCCCGCCCGTCCCCTTGCAGACGGCGCGCGTCCAGAAACTGCTCGGCATTGATTTGGGAGACGAACGCATCCGCGAACTGCTCAGCCGCGACCATCTTGCGGTCGAACGCAGCGGCGAAGGCGCGCTCACCATCACCCCGCCCAGCTACCGCTTCGACATCGAATGCGAAGCCGACCTGATTGAAGAAATCGCCCGTCTGCACGGCTACGACAACATCCCCGCGCCGCTGCCCGAAGGCCAGCTCGCCATGCTGGAACGCCCCGAAGCCGCCCGCCCCTTCGCCGCCCTGCTGCACCATCTGGTTGCCCGCGATTACTTCGAGGCGGTCAATTACACCTTCATTGACGAAGCCGACCAGCGCGCCCTGTGCGTGGCCGCGCCCGAACAGCTCGTCCATCTCGCCAACCCCATCGCCAGCCAGATGAGCGTCATGCGCACCAGTCTGCTGCCGGGGCTGCTGGCCAGCGTCATCAACAACCTCAACCGCCAGCAAACGCGCGTGCGCCTGTTTGAATGCGGGCGCGTCTTTTTGCGCGACCAGGCGCCTGAGCGCCCCGTGCCGGGCTATCACCAGCCGCTGCGTCTCGGTCTCATCGCCACGGGCGCGGCGCATTCCGGCCACTGGCAAGGGCGCGCGCGCAGCGTGGATTTTTACGACCTCAAGGGCGACATCGAAACCCTGTTCCCGAATTGCACGCTCAGCTTCCGCCCGCTGGCCGAGCACCCCGCCCTGCACCCCGGGCGTGCTGCCAGCATCGTGCTGGACGGGCAAGTCATCGGCTTTCTGGGCGAACTGCACCCCGCGCACCTGCAAGCGCACAATCTCCAGCAGCCCATCGTCGCCGCCGAAATCGACCTGGAACACGTGCTCGCCACCCAGCTTCCCCGCTACCGCGAATTTTCCCGTCAACCCATCGTCACGCGCGACATCGCCTTCACAGCCCCCGCCGCGCTCACCGCTGCCGAACTGCTGGATACGCTGCGTCAGGCCGCCGGTGATGAAATTCTCGCCATCGAGCTTTTTGACGTGTACCAGGGCGAACACTTGGCGGACGGGCAAAAAAGTCTTGCTTTCAGAGTCTTATTGCAAGATACTCACAAAACTCTGGAAGACGCGCAAGTCGATGCCCTGGTTGCCCGTATGCGCCAGCACGCCTGCGACACGCTGGGCGTCACCCTTCGCAGCTAATTTTCTACACCCACATCCGCAACGCAACTCCCCACCCTTCCACCAGCAACATGAAAGAATACACAGGCGTCACCCTCACCAAAGCTGAGCTTTCCGAAATCCTCTTCGAGCGTGTCGGGCTGAACAAACGCGAAGCCAAAGACCTCGTCGAACAATTTTTTGAAGAAATCCGTCAAACCCTTGCCGAAGGCGAGGCTGTCAAGTTTTCCGGTTTCGGCAATTTCGAGCTGCGCGACAAGCCCCAGCGTCCTGGCCGCAACCCCAAAACGGGCGAAGAAATTCCCATCTCTGCCCGCCGCGTCGTCACCTTTCACGCCAGCCAAAAGCTCAAAGGTGCCGTCTCTCTTGCCACCAGCCGAGCTGAATAATGACTGCCCCCGCTTCCGAACGGAACCGGCCACTGCCGCCCATCCCCGCCAAGCGTTACTTCACCATTGGTGAAGTCAGCGAACTGTGCGCGGTCAAGCCGCATGTGCTGCGTTACTGGGAGCAGGAATTCACCCAGCTCAACCCCATCAAGCGGCGCGGCAACCGCCGCTATTACCAGCACCACGAAGTGCTGCTCATCCGCCGCATCCGCACGCTTTTGTACGAAGACGGCTTCACCATCTCCGGCGCGCGCAACCATCTTTCCGAAAGCGCCATCCAGCGCATTGAAGAAGAAGCCGAAGCGCCGAGGCTGATGACCATCATCGAAGACGTGCGCGCCGAGCTGCAACTGGCGCTGGCCAAGCTCCACGCCCGCCCGCCCGCCGTCGCAGACAAGCACACCGAAACGCCCGTCGCCTGACGGGCGTTTTTCTTTCCCGCGCGCAGCTCGGGAGCAACACACGTCCTGCCTTTTCAGCGATAATGTCGGGTTTTCACAAACACGGACGGCGGCGGCGCTGCGCCGACACGTTCGGACTTTCTCCTCACCACACAAGGGAAACACACATGAGCGCATCCAAAATCACCGTACCTGCCGGCGGCCAGAAAATCGTCATGGGGCAACCCATCCCCGACAACCCCATCATCCCCTTCATTGAAGGCGACGGCATCGGCACGGACATCACCCCCGTGATGATTAAAGTCATTGATGCCGCAGTCGCCAAAGCCTACGGCGGCAAACGCAAGATTCACTGGATGGAAGTCTATGCCGGCGAAAAATCCACCCGCCTCTATGGGGAAAACGAATGGTTCCCGGCGGAAACCTTCGCCGCGCTGCGCGAATACGCCGTCTCCATCAAAGGGCCGATGACCACGCCGGTGGGCGGCGGCATCCGCTCGCTGAACGTCGCGCTGCGTCAGGAACTGGACTTGTACCAATGCGTGCGCCCGGTGCGTTACTTCAACGGCGTGCCCTCGCCGCTGAAAGACCCCAGCAAGGTCGACATGGTGATTTTCCGGGAAAACACCGAAGACATTTACGCCGGCATTGAATGGCAGGCCGAAACGGACGAAGCCCGCAAGGTGCTCAACTTCCTGCAAAACGAAATGGGCGTAAAGAAAATCCGCTTTCCGGCCACCTCCGGCATCGGCATCAAGCCCGTCTCGCGCGAAGGCACCACCCGCCTGGTGCGCGCCGCGATTCGTTACGCCATCGACAACGACCGCAAGTCTGTAACCATCGTGCACAAAGGCAACATCATGAAGTTCACCGAAGGTGCCTTCCGCGACTGGGCCTATGAACTGGCGCGCACCGAATTCGGCGCGCAGCCCATTGACGGCGGCCCGTGGTGCGCCTTCAAAAACCCGAACACGGGGCGCGAAATTGTTGTCAAAGACGCCATTGCCGACGCCTTCCTGCAACAAATCCTGCTGCGCCCGGCGGAATATGACGTCATCGCCTGCTGCAACCTCAACGGCGACTACATTTCCGACGCGCTCGCCGCGCAAGTCGGCGGCATCGGCATCGCCCCCGGTGCCAACATTTCCGACCAATACGCCTGCTTTGAAGCCACGCACGGCACCGCGCCCAAATACGCCGGGCAAGACAAGGTCAACCCCGGCTCGCTCATCCTCTCGGCGGAAATGATGCTGCGTCACTTGGGCTGGCGCGAAGCCGCCGACCTCGTCATCCGCGCCATGGAAGCGGCCATTGGCGACAAACAGGTGACCTACGACTTCGCCCGCCTGATGGACGGCGCGCACGAAGTAAGCTGCTCCGGCTTCGGCGAAGCAATGATTGCCCGCATGTAACGCCGCGCCGCACAAATTCGCTGATTGACCCGCTCTGCGCCCCTGATGTCCGCACCCGCTTCTCCTGCCGCCGATTGCGTCCAGAACGTCACCATTCTGGGGGCGACGGGTTCTATCGGCACCAGTACGCTGGACGTGCTGGCGCGTCACCCGCAGCGGTATCGCGTCTTTGCCCTGAGCGCGCGCAGCCGTCTGGATGCGCTGCTGGCACTGTGCCAGCAACACCGCCCCGCCTTCGTTGCCGTGCCGGAAGCGGCGGCCAGCGATTTTGCCCGCCAGTTGCGGAAGGCGGGACTGAAGACGGAAGTTTGCCCCGGCGAGCGCGGCTTGTACGACATTGCCGCGCATAACGAGGCGCATGTGGTCATGGCGGCCATCGTCGGCGCGGCGGGTTTGCCGCCAGTGCTGGCAGCGGCAAACGCGGGCAAGCGCATTTTGCTGGCCAACAAGGAATCGCTGGTGATGGGCGGGCAACTGGTGCTGGATGCGGTGCGCCGCCACGGGGCGACGCTGTTGCCGGTCGATAGCGAACACAGCGCCATTTTCCAGTGTCTGCCCGCCGGC
>JAFSWK010000130.1 GCA_017444505.1 Rhodocyclaceae bacterium
GCGCAGCCCGAAATGGCAGGCGATAAGGGCAATCAGCGTGCCGAAGGCCACGCCCTTGGCAAGCGCAATCCAGACGTTTGCGCCCGGCACGGCATCCGGCAGGCTTTGCACGAAAAAGACCATGCTGAAATCCATCTGAATCCACGCCGCCACCATGCCGCCGAGCAGGGCGATGGCGCAAGTCCACACTACCAGCAGCGGCATGACGAGCGCGAGCGCCGCCACTTTCGGCAGCACCAGCCGCAGCGTGGGCGAAATGCCCATGGCGGTGAGCGCGTCGATTTCTTCGGTGACGCGCATCACGCCCAGTTGCGCCGTCATCGCCGAGCCGGAACGACCGGCGACGAGCACGGCAATCAACACCGGCCCCAGTTCGCGGATGATGCCCAGGCCAAGAATGTTCACGATAAAGGCATCGGCGCCAAACATTTGCAGTTGCAGCGCGGAAAGATAGGAAAGCACTACGCCAATCAGAAAACCGACCAGCGCCGACACGGGCATGGCGCGCACACCGGCCTTGAAGACGTTGGCGGAAATTTCTTTTAGCGGCCATTCGGCGGGCGTGCGCAGCAGATGCAGCAGGTTCAGCGCCAGTTGGCCAACCAGCACGACCAAATCGCGCGCGTGCTCCCCGGCGGCCATCGTCGCTTCGCCCAGATGCACGACCGGGTCGAGCAGATGCGCGCGGCGCGGCGCGGGAATGGCGGCGCCGTTGGCATGGGCGGCTACGGCGTCCAGCGTGGCGCGTTGCACGTCGCTGGCGTGGCATTGTTGCGGCCAGCGCCGCCCCCAGTGTTGCCACAGCAGCAGCGCGCCGAAACTGTCCAGACGGCTGACGTCGCGCAAATCCCATTCGCCGACGGGCGGCAGCGCCTGCAATTCGCGACGCAGTTGCGGCGCGCGTGCGCCGATGGCCGACAGCGTCCATGGCCCGTGCAGACGGATGATGCCGCCCCCGGCGCGGCTGATGCGCGGCTCGCTCATGTGCGTTCCGCCCCGGAGGCCGCGCCTGTGGCGACGGTGACGATTTCCAGCCGCTGTGAGACGCCTTCCCAGTACCGCTGTTCTTCTTCCAGCGCGGCGGCGGTGAGCGGCAAACGGTGCAGCCAGGCGGCGGGCACGCTCAGCGCAAAGCCGGTTTTCGTGCGCGCCAGACGCACCGGCAACGGTCCGTGCGTGCGGCTGCGGGCGCGGTGCAGCAGCACGGCCAGCCGCAAACAAATCAGCAGCGACCAATCTTCGCCGCGCACGCCCACGCTCAATGCTCGCGCCAGTTTGCCGCGATGCGCCAGAATCAGCGCCGCCAGCCGTGCCTGTTCCATGCGCGAGAAGCCCGGCATGTCGGCATTGGCGACGATGTAGGCACTATGCTTGTGATAGCCAGCGTGGGCGACCGAAATGCCAATTTCATGCAACGCCGCTGCCCATTGCAGGAAACGCTGCGCGGGATGCCACGGGTCGGCAGTTTCGGGGGCAATGTCGCGCAAAAGCTGGCAGGCGGTGTGGCTGACGGCGTGCGCGTGGCGCTCGTCGGCCTGATAGCGCGTCATAAAAGTCTGCACCGTGGCTTCGCGCGGGTCGAAATGGCGCTGACGGCCAAGCAAATCGTAGAGCACGCCCTGACGCAACGCGCCATCGCAAAAGAGCATTTCTTCGAGCGCAAACTCTTTTAAAATCGCTCTCATGATGGCCAGCCCCCCGGCAAAGACGGGTTCGCGGTCGGGGCGCAGCGCAATATCCATCTTCTGCACATTGCCCGCTGCAATCAGGCGTTTTTTCAGGTATTCGATGCCTTCGCGGGTAATCGTCCGGTGTGCCATGCCGAGGCTTTCCAGCACTTCGGTGAGCGCCTTGGCCGTGCCGCTGGAACCGACGGCACGTTCCCAGCCGAGCTTGCGGAAAGTGCGCGAAATGGTCTGCATTTCCTGCTGCGCGGCCAGTTCCGCCTGACGAAAGCGGGTTTTGTTCACCTTGCCGTCGGGGAAAAAACGCAGGCTGAAACTCACGCAGCCCATGTACAGCGAATCAAGTTGCAGCGGCGTGAAACCCTCGCCGATGATGAACTCGGTGGAGCCGCCGCCAATATCGACCACCAGTTGCTGGTGAAGCGGGTCGGGC
Source organism: Rhodocyclaceae bacterium (assembly GCA_017444505.1). Taxonomy (GTDB): domain Bacteria; phylum Pseudomonadota; class Gammaproteobacteria; order Burkholderiales; family Rhodocyclaceae; genus JAFZMK01. The sequence goes on from JAFSWK010000130.1 coordinate 2,119, forward strand.
AGCGTGTGCGTGACGCCGACGTAAATCAGCCGCGCCTCTTCGCGCCCGGCGATAATTTCAATCGGAAAGCCTAGCGCGGCTTCGGCGCGGTGCAGAAACACGCCTGCGTTTTTCGCCACGCGCAGCGTATTGGTGCCCACCGCCCGCACCGACTCCGCAGGGAAATCCGCCAGCCGCTCATAAAAACGATGCAACGCCTGCACGCCGCGCTGCATCGCGCCCGTATCCAGCATCTTGTCTTCAGAAAGGCCACCGGCCAGACAGACGGATTCTTTCAGGCTATCCAGCGGAAAAATCTGCTCATCGACAACCTTGCCGACTTGCAGGCGAAAACTGTTGGAGCCGAGGTCTACGGCGGCGAGAAGTTCGTGCGACATGAAAAGAGAAGGCGCTTGCGGCGAAAGCGCGATTTTACCAGCAGCCGCCCACGGCGGGCTTTCGGCATGGTGGCTTAACCCTGTATTTGCACGTAATCCGCTTCAATATTGCGATGAAACTCGGCGGGCAGGTGTGCCCAGTCGTGGATGTCGATGAGCATGGTTTTGAGGGTCTCGTTGGCAAAGCCTTCGCCGTAGTCATGCGCGGTGACGTTGCGGTTGGCGCGGTAGGCAAACCAGCGCAACACGGCGGCTTCATCCAGAAGGGCGTGTTTGCTGGCGTGGCGAAAGAGGTCTTTGAACATGAGTTTGTCGACTTCGCGCGGACTGCCGCCATAGTGTTTCAGCGCCTTGCGCAGCAGTTTGCCGCTAGTCTCCAGAGAAAGCTCGAAACTTTTGATGGCGGCGTTGCGCATCAGGTCGTAAGCAATGCTGTTTTCATCCGTAACTTACCGGATTTCGTCAATGGCGCGCTGCAAGGTGGCAATCGTGCGGCGCAGGCGGTCGGCGTTGAGCGGCATGATGTTTGAGGCGGTTTGCGGTGACGGGGGAGGTGGAAGGATAGCGGATATTCGCGCGCCTGCAAGCGCGCCGAAGCGCGGAAAAAACAAGGGTTGCGTGCGCGACCCTTGTGTGTGGATGCCCGTGCGGGACGGGGGA
>JAFSWK010000131.1 GCA_017444505.1 Rhodocyclaceae bacterium
CCTGGTCCAGGTGCATGGCAAAGCGGTCCGGCCGCTCGGTGTGCAGCAGCTGGGGAAAAGGAGAAGCCGGGCAATCGGCCAGGCCGCTCTCCAAAGGGCCGAGGGAGAGCAACGCCTCTACATCCAGCCCATCCAGCCGCCGAAAGGTCTGAATGCGGCGAAAGTCGAACTGGGCGAAATGCTCTATTTCGACCCGCGTCTGTCTGCTTCGGGCATCATTTCCTGTAACACCTGCCACAACCTGGCGATGGGTGGTACGGACAACCTGCAAACCTCCATTGGTCACAAATGGACGGCGGGTCCGATCAACGCGCCCACCGTGCTCAACTCCAGCTTCGCGCTCGCCCAGTTCTGGGATGGCCGCGCGGCGGATCTGAAAGCGCAGGCTGCGGGTCCGATTCAGGCCGGTCCGGAAATGAGCATGCCGCATGATCTTGCCGTGGATGTGATCAACTCCATCCCGGGCTATGCTCCGAAATTCAAGGCTGCCTTTGGCACCGAGAAGGCCGACATCGACAAGATCACCGAAGCCATCGCCGAGTTTGAAAAAACGCTGGTCACGCCCAATTCCCGCTTTGACAAGTGGCTGCAAGGCGACGACAAGGCGCTGTCGGCGGATGAACTGGCCGGCTGGAAGCTCTTCAAGGACAGCGGCTGTGTGGCTTGCCACAACGGCCCGGCTGCCGGCGGTACCTCGTTCCAGAAAATGGGCGTGGTCGCCGAGTACAAAGCCGCGCTGCCTGCCGAAGGCCGTGCTGCCGTCACCGGCAAGGATGCGGACCGCTTCAACTTCAAGGTGCCGACGCTGCGTAACGTGGAACTGACCTATCCGTACTTCCACGATGGCGCTGCCCGCACCCTGGATCAAGCGGTCGACATCATGGGTCGTCTGCAACTTGGCCGTGAATTCTCCGCTACGGAGCGTGGTCAGATTGTGGCCTTCCTGAAGACCCTCACGGGCGATCAGCCGAAGATCACGCTGCCGACCCTGCCGCCTTCCAGCGACAAGACTCCGGCACCCAACCCCTTCCGTGAGTGATCTGCGCCCGTCCGTCCCGTCTGCGCGGCGGGACAGGGCGTGAGCGTCCACTGGCGCGTTCCCCGCATGGTTCGACCATGCGGGGATTTTTTTGTTCGTCCGCCGCAAGGGGTTTTTTGTGCGTGATGGTTGTAAACAAATGGGATGGCGGTGCGACAATACGGCGCATGAATGCCGAGTTTGACCTGATTCGCCGTTATTTCTCGCGTCCGGTCGCGGGCACGCTGCTCGCCGGTGGCGATGATTGCGCGTTGTTGCCGCCGCCGGAACAGCAGGCGCTGGCGGTGACGTGTGACACGCTGGTGGCGGGTACGCATTTTCTGCCCGACGATGCGCCCGCCGATGTGGGCTGGAAAACGCTGGCGGCAAGTGTTTCGGACATTGCGGCGATGGCCGCGCGCCCGCGCTGGGCAACGCTGGCGCTGACCTTGCCGGAAGTGCGCCACGACTGGCTGGCGGCGTTTGCCGAAGGTTTCTATGCCTGCGCGGATGCCTATGATGTGGCACTGGTGGGCGGCGATACCACGCGCGGGCCGTTGGCGGCGACGGTGACGCTGATTGGCGAAGTGCCGCAAAAACGCGCCGTGCGTCGCGGTGGCGCGCGCGCGGGCGATGAATTGTGGGTGAGTGGCCAGCCGGGGCGCGCGGCGCTGGGTTTGCAGTGTGCGCAAGGTGCGCTGGAATTGCCGGACGAGGCGCGGGCGCAGTGTTTGGCGGCCTTGCGCCGTCCGCAGCCGCGTCTGGCGCTGGGGCGGCTGTTGGCGGTGCGGGCGACGGCGATGCTGGATGTTTCCGACGGCCTGCTGGCCGATTTGGGGCATTTGCTGCGTGCTTCCAGGTTGGGCGCGCAATTGCGGCAGGATGCGCTGCCGCTGGCGGCTTTACAGCAGATGGGCGTGTCGCAGGCGCAGGCGATGCAGGCGGTGCTGGCCGGTGGCGACGATTACGAACTGCTGTTTGCCGCGCCCGCGTCCTTGCATGAAGAAGTGCGGCAGGCGGGCAAAACGCTGTCCTTGCCGCTGCATTGCATTGGCCGCTGTGAGGCGGGCGAGACAGTGCGGCTGCGCGACGGCGAAGGGCGGAAAATGACGCTGGGCGCGTTTGGCGGCTTTGAGCATTTCCCCGCCGCGCCGCAGGAGTCGACGTGATGGGCGCGCGGCCAGACTGGGCATTTTTGCGCGCGCATCCGGCGCATGTGCTGGCGCTGGGGTTTGGCTCCGGACTGGCGCCGAAAGCGCCGGGCACGTTCGGTTCGCTGGCGGCCTGGGCGTTGTATTGGCCGTTGGCGGCGTGTTTGCCGGGCACGTTCTTTTTTGTATTTCTGGCGGCTAGTTTTTTGCTCGGCGTCTGGGTGTGCGAGCGCACGGCAACGGACATGGGCGCGGAAGATCCCGGCGCGATTGTCTGGGACGAAATGGTCGCCGTCTGGCTGGTGCTGGCGCTCACGCCGTCCTCGCTGCTCTGGCAGGCGCTGGCGGTGGCGCTGTTTCGCCTGTTCGACATCACCAAACCGCCGCCGGTGCGCCAGCTTGACCGCGCGCTGCACGGCGGTCTGGGCGTGATGATGGACGACCTGGCCGCCGCCGCCTACGCCCTGCTGGTCTTGCTGCCGCTGGTGCATTTCTGGGGGCAGGGCGGATGAGTGCGGCGGCGACCTTGCCTGCGCCGCTCGTGGCGCTGGCGGCGGAAGTGGGACAGCATTTGCAGCAAAACCGGCACGTTGTGAGCACTGCCGAAAGCTGCACGGGCGGGCTGGTGGCGAGCGCGCTGACGGCGATTGCGGGCAGTTCGGCATGGTTTTCCTGCGGCTGGGTGACGTATGCCAATGCAGCCAAAACGCGACAATTGCACGTACCCGAGGCGCTGCTGGCCGAACAGGGCGCGGTGAGCGAGGCCGTGGCGCGGGCGATGGCCGAAGGCGCGTTGCAGGAAGCGGGCGCGGACGTGGCGCTGGCGATTTCCGGCATTGCCGGGCCGGGCGGCGGCACGGCGGAAAAACCCGTCGGCACGGTCTGCTTTGCCTGGGCGTGCAAGGCGGGCGCAACGCGCAGCGAAACCTGCCATTTCGCGGGCGGGCGCGACGCCGTGCGGCTGGCCGCCGCGCTGCACGCACTGCAAGGCGTGCGGGTGGTGTGAATGCCGCGCGGGGGTGTGTGCTTGCGGGGAAATTGCCGACGCAAAGTTGAGTTTTCTTCGCATCCTGCGCTATACTCCCGCGCTTTCTTTTGACCTGAAAGACAGACAAGAAATGGCACTCGATACTGCAACCAAATCCCAGATTGTCAAAGACTACCAGCGCGCCCAGGGCGACACTGGCTCGCCGGAAGTGCAAGTGGCGCTGCTGACCGCCCGCATCAACGGGCTGACCGGCCACTTCAAGGCCAACGCCAAGGATCACCACTCCCGCCGCGGGCTGCTGAAAATGGTCAGCCGTCGCCGCAAGCTGCTGGACTACCTGAAAGCCCACAATGCAGACGCCTATCGCAAGCTGATTGAGCGTCTTGGCCTGCGCAAATAACCCGCGAAGGTTCTGCCTTGCCGCTGCATTCGCGCCTTTCCCCAGTCGACAAGACCTGCCCGAACGGGCGGTGGGCGCAATTCCGCCCACAGGCGGCGGTGATGGCGTAGCGGCAAACTGGCGGCACGTTTCCCTGAGGAAGCGTGCCGCTTCTGTTTTTGTGAATCTTTTTATCGTGCCGGGCGGAAGGATGCGCCGCCCGCGCCTGCTGCGTTGTTCTGCATCCTTTGTTGTTTATTGTTGAGACTGAGAAAGAAAGGAATTCATCGTGCCTCAATCCATCCAGAAAAAATTTACCTACGGTGCTCACACCGTCATCCTTGAAACCGGAGAAATCGCCCGTCAGGCGGGCGGTGCGGTGCTTGTGAACATGGACGACACGGTGGTGCTCGCCACCGTGGTGGCGGCCAAGGATGTCAAGCCAGGTCAGGACTTTTTCCCGCTGACGGTCGATTATGTTGAAAAGTTCTACGCCGCAGGCCGCATTCCCGGCGGCTTTTTCAAGCGCGAAGGCCGTCCCACCGAGAAAGAAACGCTGGTCTCGCGCCTGATTGACCGCCCGATTCGTCCGCTCTTCCCCGATGGTTTCTACAACGAAGTGCAGGTGATTGCGATTGTGCTCTCGCTCAATCCCGAAGTGGATTCCGACATCCCCGCGATGATTGCTGCCTCGGCGGCGCTGGCCATTTCCGGCGTGCCGTTCAATGGCCCGATTGGCGCGGCGCGCGTGGGCTATTGCGATGGTCAGTACATCCTGAACCCGACGGCCACGCAACTGCAAACCAGCCAGTTGAACCTCGTTGTGGCCGGCACACAGGCCGCCGTGCTGATGGTGGAATCGGAAGCCCGCGAGCTGTCCGAAGAAGTCATGCTGGGCGCGGTGGTCTATGGTCACGAGCAGATGCAGGCCGTCATTCAGGCCATCAACGAACTGGTTTCCGTCGCGGGCAAACCGGAATGGGCCTGGCAGCCGCCGGTGAAAAACGAGGCGCTGGTCGCCCGCATGAACGAACTGGCGCGCCCGGGGCTGGAAGAAGCCTTCCGCATCACCGCGAAACAGGCGCGCGTGCAGCGCATCAACGAAGTGCGCGAAGCCACGTTTGCTGCGCTGACCGCCAACGGCGAAGAATATGGCGGCAACGAGCTGAACGACCTGTTCCACGAACTGGAAGCCAGCATCGTGCGCAGCCGCATTCTGGCCGGTGAAGCGCGCATTGACGGGCGCGATACGCGCACCGTGCGCCCGATTGACATTCGCGTCGGCGTCTTGCCGCGCGCGCATGGTTCGGCGCTGTTTACGCGCGGCGAGACGCAATCGCTGGCCGTGGCGACGCTGGGCACTTCGCGTGACGAGCAAATCATCGACGCCATTGCTGGTGAATACCGCGAAAAATTCCTGCTGCATTACAACTTCCCGCCGTTTTCCACCGGCGAGACCGGGCGCATGGGCGGCACCAAGCGCCGCGAAATCGGCCATGGCCGTCTGGCCAAACGCGCGCTGGCGGCGGTGTTGCCGACCAGTGAAGAATTCAGCTACACCATCCGTGTGGTCTCCGAAATCATGGAATCGAATGGTTCCAGCTCCATGGCATCCGTGTGCGGCGGCTCGCTGGCGATGATGGATGCGGGCGTGCCGCTCAAGGCGCACGTGGCTGGTATCGCCATGGGCTTGATCAAGGAAGGCAACCGCTTTGCGGTGCTCACCGACATCCTCGGCGATGAAGACCACCTGGGCGACATGGACTTCAAGGTCGCCGGCACCGAACATGGTGTTACCGCCTTGCAGATGGACATCAAGATTCAGGGCATCACCAAGGAAATCATGCAGATTGCGCTGGCGCAGGCTGGTGAAGGCCGCCAGCAGATTCTCGCCCGCATGAAGCAGGCACTGCTCTCGCACCGTGGCGAGGTTTCCGAATACGCCCCGCGCATGATTACCATGAAGATTAACCCGGAAAAAATCCGCGACGTCATCGGCAAGGGCGGCGCCGTCATCCGTGGCTTGCAGGAAGAAACCGGCACGGTGATTGAAATTTCCGACGAAGGCCAGATCACCATCTCCTCGGTGAGCGCCACCGGCGCACAGGAAGCGAAAAAACGCATTGAAGACATCACCGCCGAAGCCGAAGTGGGGCAGGTCTATGAAGGCACGGTGGTGCGCCTGCTGGACTTTGGCGCCATCGTCAACATCCTGCCCGGCAAGGATGGTCTGCTGCACATCTCGCAGATTGCGCACGAGCGTGTCAACGTCGTGTCCGACTACGTCAAGGAAGGGCAGACGGTGCGTGTCAAGGTCATCGAGACGGACGATCGCGGCAAGATTCGCCTGAGCATGAAGGCGCTGCTGGATGCGCCGCAGCCTGCGGCAGATTCCTGAGCGCGGGCATCGCTGGTGAAATGATGGCGGCGGGGCATGTAACGATGCGGGTTACATGCCCCGCTTTTCCCTTATAATCCTGTAGTTTTAACGCAGCCTTGAGTCAGGAAACAAACATGAGCGAGGAAAAGAAAACAATGGATAGCGGCAGGCGCACCCTGCTGGTGGCGACTTCCGCCGCCGGTGGCGTTGCGGTTGCGGCTGCTGCCGTGCCATTCGTGGCAAGTTTTGCGCCTTCTGACCGTGCCCGCGCTGCGGGCGCCCCGGTGAAAGCCGACATTGGCGACATCGGGCCGGGGGAAATGAAGGTTTTTGAATGGCGTGGCAAGCCTGTCTGGGTGTTGCGCCGCACGCCGGAAATGCTCGAATCGCTGAAGCAGGCCGATGCGATGGTCAGCGACCCGGAGTCTGAAAAATCCATTCAGCCCGAGTACGCCAAGAACCAGCACCGTTCCATCAAGCCTGAATATCTCGTGACGGTGGGCATCTGTACGCACCTTGGCTGCTCGCCCAGCGAAAAATTCAAGGAAGGCGCGGAAAGCGGCATGGGCGCGGACTGGCCCGGCGGTTTCCTCTGCCCCTGTCACGGCTCCAAGTTCGACCTCGCTGGCCGCGTCTTCAAAAGCCAGCCTGCGCCGACCAACCTGGACATTCCTCCCCACTACTACATCTCCGAGACCACGCTGATGATCGGCGAGGACGGAAAGGCCTGACATCATGACGACCAAATGCGAAGCCCTGATCGAGTGGATTGATGCGCGCTTCCCGCTGACGTCCACCTGGAAAGCCCACCTTTCCGAATACTACGCGCCGAAGAACTTCAACTTCTGGTACGCCTTCGGCATCCTTGCCACGGTAGTGCTGGCCATCCAGATTATCACCGGCATTTTCCTGGTGATGAACTACAAGCCGGATGGCACGCTGAATGCTGCGGGAGTGCCGGTGGCCTTTGCCAGCGTCGAATACATCATGCGCGAGGTCAATGGCGGCTGGATTATCCGCACCATGCACTCCACGGGTGCATCGGCCTTTTTCATCGTGGTGTATTTGCACATGTTCCGTGGTCTGCTCTATGGCTCGTACCGCAAACCGCGCGAGCTGGTGTGGATTTTCGGCACGCTGATTTTCCTCGCCCTGATGGCCGAAGCGTTCATGGGTTACCTGCTGCCGTGGGGGCAAATGTCCTACTGGGGTGCGCAGGTGATTGTGAACCTGTTTTCTGCCATTCCCTTCGTCGGCCCCGACCTCGCCCTGCTGATTCGCGGCGACTACGTGGTGAGCGATGCGACGCTGAACCGTTTCTTCGCCTTCCACGTCTGTGCTGTGCCGCTGGTGCTCATTGGTCTGGTGGCTGCACACATCATCGCGCTGCACGAAGTCGGCTCGAACAACCCCGATGGCATCGAAATCAAGAAACACAAGGACGCCAACGGCGTGCCGCTCGATGGCGTGCCCTTCCATCCGTACTACACGGTGAAGGATTCGTTCATCGTGGTGATTTTCCTGATTTTCTTTGCTGCGGTGATGTTCTTTGCCCCGGAAGGTGGCGGTTATTTCCTGGAGTACAACAACTTCCTTCAGGCTGACCCGCTGACCACCCCGCCGCACATTGCGCCGGTCTGGTACTTCACGCCGTTCTACTCCATCCTGCGCGCGGTCACCTATCCGCTGTTTGGCATTGATGCCAAGTTCTGGGGTGTGGTGGCGATGGGTGCTTCGGTGGTGATTCTCGGCTTTTTGCCGTGGCTGGATCGCAGTCCGGTGAAGTCCATTCGCTACAAAGGCCCGATTACCAAGACGCTGCTGGCCATTTTTGTGGTCGTCTTCATCGTCCTCGGCTTCCTCGGCGTCAAGGCTCCGGACTATGTCTTCCCCTTCGGCGTGCCGGGTGCGCCGGTGGCGCAGATTTTCTCGGTGTACTACTTCCTCTTCTTCATCACCATGCCGTGGTGGTCGAAACTGGACAAATGCAAACCGGAACCGGAAAGGGTGAACTTCAAATGATGACCAAAATGATTCAACGTCTGAAAGGGCTGCTTGCCGTAGTCCTCTTCGCCCCGGGCTTGGCGCTCGCCTCTGAAGCGGTGCATCTGGACAAGGCGCCGGTTTCCACCGACCAGGCGCGCCTGCAACGCGGTGCCAAGATTTTCGTCAACAACTGCATGGGCTGTCACGGCCTGAGCTTTGTGCGCTACAACCACCTGGAGCAAATTGGCCTGACGAGTGAAGAGATTGAAAAAAACCTCATCTTCACCGCCGGTGCCAAGGTGGGCGACCTGATGGTTCCCGCGATTCAGGCTGCGGATGCCAAGCGCTGGTTCGGCGTGCGTCCGCCTGACCTCACGCTGGTTACGCGCGCCCGCTCGTCCGAGTTTGGCAGCGGTGCGGACTGGGTCTACACCTATCTGCGCAAGTTCTACCGTGACCCGGAGCGTCCCACTGGCTGGAACAACGAAATCTTCCCGAACGTGGGGATGCCGCACGTCCTGTATGAATTCCAGGGCGAGCAAACGGCCACGGTGACGCAGGGCGAG
>JAFSWK010000132.1 GCA_017444505.1 Rhodocyclaceae bacterium
CGCAGGGACGCGCGCTGCGCCTGCCGCGCGCCGCGCTGGTAGCGGTGCAGGGCGCGCAGCACTACTGGCGGCGGCAAGGCTTTGTTTTGTCTGCCCACAGCGCGCCGCCGCTGGACAGTTTTGGCGCGGATGCGCGCTGGATGGTGCGGGAAAACGAACACTGAAGCGCGCCGCGCGCCGCACGGAGAGCCTTTTGACGGGCAAATTCGCGCCCGAGGTGTTGTAAGCGTGCCAAATTCCGAAGGATTCGCCCCTGCCGGGGGAGTGTCGCAGGTGCAAGCAACCGTCGAATCAGGGATAATGAACGCGCCGGGCGCAGGGTTTTGCCTGCCGTGAAACGCAGCATCCGATTGAAAACATTGCGTTTTTCATAAAACCCCGCCTATTTGGCCGCCTCCATAAGGAAACGGAAACAGAAACAAATCAATGGAAAAGACTGACAGCACGAACCCCATCTACGTGTTCATGGATTTCGACGGCGTCACCCATCCCTGGGGCGGCGTGGAAGATTTCCGCTGCCTGCCGCTTATCGAAGACGTACTGCGCCGTCACGAAGAAGCCCGCATCATCATTTCTTCGGACTGGCGGGTGCTGTTTGCCATGCCCAAACTGGTCGCCCGTTTTTCCCCCGACCTGCGCGACCGCGTCATCGGTGGTTCGCCCCATCTGGTGCCGAAAAACGGCATGGAATTGCGCGGTCTGCGCGAAAAAGAGGCCATGCTCTGGCTTGCCCAGCATGTCAGCGACACCGACAGCGCCCTGTGGTGCGCCATTGATGACGCGCCGGGCAACTGGCTGACCCGCCCGCGCCTGATTCTGACGGACTTCAAAACCGGCTTCACGGAAGAAGACGCCGGCATTTTCGACCGTATGCTCACCGGCTTGAAAACCAATCCGCAGCCGGTCAAAAAAGTCGCCAACAGCCGCCATTCCGTGCTGGAGCGCGACGCCGATGAGTTCTAAGCGCCGCTGCCTGTCTTTCGCCGCAGCTACCCTGTTTTTGTGTACCGCCACCGCACAGGCCGAAATGCCGGATGCGGATGGCATCGCCACCCTGACGGTCGGCATCTACGCCATTTCCGCCGAAATTGCCGACCGCTTCGATACCCGCCAGCACGGCCTGATGGGTAGAACGCAGATGGCGCAGCACGAAGGCATGTTGTTTGTCTTTGAGCGTCCCGCGCGCCAGTGCATGTGGATGAAAAACACCCTGCTGCCGCTTTCCGTCGCCTTTCTCGACGCGGACGGGCGCATCGTCAATATTGAAGACATGGAGCCGCAAACGCTCGACGAACATTGTTCCGCCACGCCGGTGCGCTATGCGCTGGAAATGAACCGCGGCTGGTTTGCCGCGCGCGGCCTGCGCGAAGGGATGGTGATTGAAGGCGTGCGGGGCCGGCTGGCGATGAACTGAGGCGGGGCGGCATCCCGCCTTTTTTACAGGCTTACTTGCCGACTATGCACAGCCTCGCCAAAAAAGAGCGCCGAGTGCGCATCAAAATCGCGCGTCGAATCCGTGGTGCAAAAGCTGCGCGTGCCGTTGCGGGAAAGCAGGCAGTCTATTTCGGGATGGCGTTGCAGGTAATCCTCCAGACTTGCCGCGACCAGTTTGCCTTGTGAAACCAGCCGCACGCCCGCGGGCAGATGCGCGGCAATCTGTTTGTGCAACAGCGGGTAATGCGTGCAGGCAAGCAGCACGGTGTCGATTTGCGCGCTTTGCGCAAACAGCGCGCGCAGGCTCTCGCCGACGAAATAGTCCGCGCCCGGCGTGTCGATTTTGTTGTTTTCCACCAGCGGCACCCACATCGGGCAGGCTTGCTGATAGACCTTCAGGTGCGGAAAAAAGTGCGCAATTTCCGTCGGATACGACAGGGATGCCACCGTGCCGCGCGTGGCCAGAATGCCAATGCTGCCGCTGTGCGAATGCTGGCCGATGGATTCCGTACTCGGACGCAGCACGCCGAGCACGCGCCGCAGCCCTGCAATGTGCGGCAAATCGTTTTGCTGGATGCTGCGCAGCGCCTTGGCCGAAGCGGTATTGCAGGCCAGAATCACCAGCGCGCAGCCCTGGCGGGCAAACCAGCGCACCGCTTCCAGCGTGTATTGATAGACCGTCTCAAACGAGCGCGTGCCGTAAGGCGTGCGGGCGTTGTCGCCTAAATACAGATAGTCGTACTGCGGCAAGGCGTCGATAAACTCGCGCAGTACGGTCAGCCCGCCGTAGCCGGAATCAAACACGCCGATGGGCGCAGGATGCGGGGCGGATGCAGGCAGCATGGCGCACACACTCAGCAGACGCGAACAACCGCCGCGTTGCTTCGCCACAAACGGCCAATGACAATCCCTTCGCAGCCATGCGCAGCAAACGCCGCCTGCACCTGCGCCAGCGCATCGGGCGCGCAAGTCGCCAGCAAACCGCCGCTGGTTTGCGGGTCAGTGAGCAAGGTTTTTTGCCATTCCTGCATTTCCGGCCAGTGAATCGCATCACTGTACGCGGCGAAGTTGCGCGCGCTCGCCCCCGTGCGCACGCCTTTGCGGGCGAGCACGGCGGCGCGCCGCAGCAAGGGCAGGGCGGAAAATTCAATGTCCGCCGCGCAACCCGAAGCGCGGCAGATTTCCAGCAAATGACCAGCCAGGCCGAAGCCGGTGACATCGGTAAGCGCATGAACCTGCGGCAATTTCGCCAGCTCGCTGCCAGCGCGGTTGAGCGTGGTCGTCCAGCGCAGCATTTCTGCGTAGTCCTCCGCTTCCAGCAGGTTTTTGCGCAGCGCCGCGGAATAGACGCCGATGCCCAGCGGTTTGCCCAGCACAATCAGGTCATCGGTGCGCGCGAGCGCGTTGGTTTTCAGCTCTGCGGGATGAACCACGCCAATGGC
>JAFSWK010000133.1 GCA_017444505.1 Rhodocyclaceae bacterium
AAAGTTATTTTCTCTACCGCCTCAATCAATCGCAGCTTGCCCGCGCCCTGTTTCCGCTGGGCGCAATGCTCAAACGCGACGTGCGCCGTCTGGCCAGTGAAATCGGTCTGCCGGTCGCCGCGAAAAAAGATTCCACCGGCATCTGTTTTATTGGCGAGCGCCCGTTCCGCGAATTTCTCGCCCGCTACCTGCCCGCAAAGCCCGGCGAAATCCGCGCCCTGGAAGACAACCGGCTGCTGGGCGAGCATCAAGGCTTGATGTACCACACCATCGGCCAGCGCAAAGGCCTGCACATTGGCGGACGGCGCGACGGGCGCGGCGCAGCCAGCGGCGCACACGAAGCCTGGTATGTCGCCGCCAAATCGGTAGCCGACAACATCCTCTACGTCGTACAAGGCCACGACCACCCCGCGCTGTTGCAGCACACGCTGCACCTTGCCGACCCCAACTGGATTGCCGGCAACGCCCCCGACCCCGCCGCCCACTACACCGCCAAACCCCGCTACCGCAGCCCCGACACCGCCTGCACCTTCACCCCCGCCGAACCCGCCGCACTGCACTTTGCGCAACCTGTCTGGGCAGCCGCCCCCGGGCAAAGCGCCGTGCTCTATCAAGGTGAAGTCTGTCTGGGCGGCGGCATCATCGCCCGCGCCAACTGACCCGCCGCACCATGCTCGCCTACCCGAACATCGACCCCGTCGCCTTCACCCTCGGCCCGCTGGACGTGCACTGGTACGGCCTCATGTATCTGTGCGCCTTTTTGCTGTTCCTCTTTCTCGGGCGGCGGCACGCCGCGCGGCGGCCTGACCTGGGCTGGCAGCCGCAGCAGATTGACGACCTGCTGTTTTACGGCGTGCTGGGCGTCATCATTGGCGGACGGCTGGGCGAAGTATTGTTTTTCCAGCCGGAATTTTTCTTCTCCCACCCCGCGCAGATTTTTGCCATCTGGAAAGGCGGCATGAGTTTTCACGGCGGCTTGATTGGCGTGCTCATCGCGCTGGCCTATTACGGGCGCAAAAGCGGGCGCGGCTTCTGGAACGTAGCCGATTTCGTCGCCCCGCTGGTTCCTACCGGACTGGCCTGCGGGCGCATCGGCAACTTCATCAACGGCGAACTGTGGGGTCGCCCCGCCAGCCCGGATCTGCCGTGGGCGATGGTTTTCCCGCGTGCGGATTTGGCTGCCCGCCATCCTTCGCAGATTTATCAGGCGCTGGGCGAAGGCCTGCTGCTGTTTTGCCTGCTGTGGTGGTTCAGCGGCAAACCGCGCCCAAGCAAAGCCGTCTCCGCGCTGTTTTTGCTCGGCTACGGCACGCTGCGCTTCGCCGCCGAATTTTTCCGCGACCCCACCCCCGGCATTTTCGGTACGCTCTCGCTCGGCCTGTCGACCGCGCAATGGCTGTGCGTCCCCATGATTGTCATCGGCGCCCTGCTGCTCGCCCACACCCTGCGCCCGCCCGTCGCACCCGTGGCGCATTCAGAAACGTAGGCTGGGCAACAGTTGCCTACCCTGCTGGCTAACCGGTGTGTGTGGTGTCGCCGGACAGGTGAATTATTGCCGTGCCGATGATGATTAGGGTGATGCCGAGAAGGGTGGGGGCGGACAGTTTTTGGTGCAATACGAAAAATCCCGCGCAGGAAACCAGCACAATGCCTATGCCACCCCACAGGGCATAGGCAACGCCTACGGGTATCGTTTTGAGCGTGAGCGACAGAAGCGCAAGAGAAATGCCGTACAGAATCAGCGAGAAGACGCCATAGCCGAGGTGGCTGAAACCGTTGCTTTTGGCAAGCAGGGTGGTTGCCAGCGTTTCCACGCAAATGGCCAGGGTGAGAAAGCAGTAGGCAAGCATGGCAATTCCTCTTTTGCGCGCGGCGCTTATTTGCCGCGCGCGTCCTGCCAGAGCACTTTGTGCAGTTGCAACTGGAAACGCACGGGCAGGCGGTCGCGGACAATCCATTCGGCCAGCGCCGCTGGTGACAAATGCCCGGCGACGGGGGAAAACAGCAGCGTGCAGCGTTCGCTCAGACGATGCCGGCGGATTTGCGCGCAGGCCCAGCGGTAGTCGGCTTCATCGGCCAGTACGAACTTGATTTCGTCACTCGCGCGCAAATGGCGCAGGTTTTCCAGACGGTTTTTGTCGCATTCGCCGGAGCTGGGGGCTTTCCAGTCCAGCACGCGCACCACGCGCGCATCCATTTCGGCAATGTCCAGCGCGCCGCAGGTTTCGATGGAGACGCGGTAGCCCATGTTGCACAAACGGTGCATCAGCCCCAGCACGGCGCGCTGGGCGAGTGGTTCGCCGCCGGTAATGCAGACGGTGGGCAGATTGTGGCGGGCGATGGCGGCGAGGATGTCGTCTTCGCTCATGCGCGTGCCGCCGCGAAAGGCGTATTCGGTGTCACACCAGGCGCAGCGCAGCGGGCAGCCGGTGAGCCGGACGAAGACGGTGGGCAGCCCGGCGCGGGTGCTCTCGCCCTGAATGGAGGCGAAAATTTCCGTGACGCGAAGCGAGGGGGCGGCAGACATGCGGGTGGCGGGGAAAAGAAAAACGGCGGGGAGACGGAAGGGGCTTCCGTGTCTTCGCCGTTTGCAAGAACAGGAACAGGTTAGCGACCGAGACGGTCGCGGGCGATTTTGGCGGCGTTGCTGTCGCCGTAGGAGGCGATGAGGTTTTTCAGCGTGGCCTGACTGCCAGAGCGATCGCCCAGCGCTTGCTGCGTGTTGGCCAGACCGAGCATGGCGTCCGGCGCCATGCGGCTGTCCGGCCAGCGGTCCAGCACGGCCTGATAGTGGTTTTGCGCGGCGGCGATGTCGCGCTGCTGCATGGCCGCGGTGCCCGCCCAGAAGTGGGCGTCCGGCAGCGAGAGGCTGGTGGGATAGCTGGCGATGAAACGATTGAAGGCCGCCAGCGCTTCGCCTTGCTTGCCGGCTTTCAGGGCAGCCAGCGCCGCTTCGTATTCGCCCGCTTCGTTGCCGCCCGAGGGTGCCATGCCAATCGGCTGACCACCACCGGCGAAGGCAGCAAACGGGTCGTCGCTGCCAATCGGGGCACCCTGGCCGTAGCCGTAGGAGGCACCGCCGCCGCCGAGAGCTTGCAGACGACGGTCAAAATCAGCCAGCACGTCGCGCTGGTGCTGCTCCATGTTGTCGAGACGATGTTGCAGCACTTCAATCTGGCCGCGCAGGTCGTTGAGTTCGGCGCGCATGGATTCAAAGCGGTTGGTACGCTCAAATTCATTGCGCGTCATTGTGTCAACGCGGTTGCCCAAGTCATTGATTTGCTTGCGCAGTTCGTCGGCGTCATCGCCAAACAGCCGCGCCTGTGCGGGCGCCGTGAGCGCGGCGCACAGGGCAACGGCCAGCAGAACCGGAGTGGTTCGACGCATCAGAATTCACCTTGATAGAGCATGTCGCCACGGCGGTTTTCCGCGTAGCAAGACTCATAGGATTCGTAGCAGCGCGGTTTTTCTTCGCCCAGGCTGACGGCTTCGATTTGCGCGCCGTTGGCACCGAGGGCAACCAGCGCCTGACGCACGGCCTCAGCACGCTTCTGGCCGAGGGCGAGGTTGTATTCGGGGCTGCCACGTTCGTCGGTGTTGCCCTGAATCATCATGCGCATTTCCGGATGCTGGCTGAGGAAAGAAGCGTGCGCCTGCATCAGTTGGGCAAACTCGCTCTTCACGGAGTAGCTGTCATAGTCAAAATAGACACTGCGCTGCGAGAGGATGTTGTTCGGGTCGGTGAGCGCAGCGATGCCGGTGCCGCTGGGGTCGTTGGCGTTGACGGTGGTCACGCCGGAGCCATCATCCAGCGCCGCGCCTTCATCAGGCGTGCTGGAGCAGGCGGCGAGCATCATGGCGAGCAGAGCGGGAACGAGCAGTTTTTTCATGGTGGTTTCCTTCTTGGTGAGTGAACAGAAAAGTTGTGGAGCGTGTGTGGGTGAAAAAAACGGGATGCGCAGCAGTGGGCACCTTACTTCGGCGCCGGCCCCCAAGCCGGTTCGCGCACGGCGGATGCCTGTACCGACAGGCGCTGACGCACGTTGCCATCGCTGGAAACGGCGTACAGCGAGCCGTTTTCAGCGTAGAGCACCATGCGCCCGCCCGGTGCGAAACTGGGCGATTCGGCCTGACCGCCTTGACTGACTTTGGTAATCTGGCCGTTGGCAAGATTCATGATGGCAATCTGAAAGCCGGAGCCGCCACGGGTGAGGTAGGCCATGGTGCGGCCATCCGAAGAGATGCGCGGCGAGACGTTGTAGCTGCCGTCAAAAGTGACGCGCTGGGCACTGCCGCCGTTGGCGGAAACGCGGTAAATCTGCGCGCCGCCGCCACGGTCGGACGAGAAGTAAATCGTCTGGCCATCGGGCGAGAAGTTCGGCTCGGTATCAATGCCGCCGGAACTCATCAGGCGACGCGCGCCGGAGCCATCGGCGCCGACGATGTAAATTTGCGAGTGCCCGTCGCGGGTCAGCGCCACGGCCAGACGGCTGCCGTCCGGCGACCAGGCGGGCGCGGAATTGGAGCCGGTGAAGTTGGCAATCGCCTTGCGCTGGCCGCTGGCCAGGGTGTGCACATAGACGACGGGCTTTTTCGCTTCAAAGGAAACGTAGGCGATGCGCTGGCCATCGGGCGACCACGAGGGCGAGATGATGGGTTCGCGCGAAGTTAGCGCCACTTGCGGGTTGGCACCGTCTACGTCGGCAATTTGCAGGTTGTAGCGGTCGCCACTTTTCACCACGAAGGCGATGCGGGTGGAAAAATACCCCGGCTGGCCGGTGAGTTTTTCATAGATGTAATCGGCGATGCGGTGGGCAATCAGGCGATATTGCGAGGGCGACATGACCATCGACATGCCGCCCAGTTCGGCTTGGCGCGGCAGGTCAAAAAGACGGAAACGGATTTCCATGCGGCCATTGTCCAGCGCGCTGGCGCTGGCACCCAGGGCGGCATCGGCACCGCGCGCGCGCAGCCCGGCAAGGTCGGGCAAGGTGTTGGCGGAAATGGGGGCGACGCCGTTGTCCATCACCTGAAACAGGCCGCTGCGTTCAAGGTCTGCCCGCACAATGTCGCTGACGGAATTGGGCAGTACCTGTTCGTTTTCAAATACCGGAATGATGACCGGAATGCGGGTCGCGCCCGCGCCGGTGATTTCAATGGCAAGCTGCGCGTGCGCAGGCAGCGCAAGGCAGGCGAGCAGAAGCAGGACGAAGGTGCGAAGGCGGGCGGACAGAAAATCTTTCATCGGCGAATCCTTTTTTGCAGTGCAGCGCGATTATAACGGGTTCGTGAAAAATCAAAGGCAGGAATGTGTTTTCATAGGAAAAATTTATGATTTCGCAGTCCTGAACATTTATTCCAGCGGACGGAAGCGCAGCAATAGTTCGCGCTCGGCCACACCGCTGGAAGGCAGCGGCAAGGGGTCGGATTTGCGAATGGCGCGTTCAATGGCTTCATCGAGCGCACGGTCGCCCGTGGAACGCGCCAGCCGCACGGAGAGTACGCGCCCTTGCGGGGTTTGCGAAACGAGAAATTCGCCTTCCGGATTGCCGGTGACACCCGGCGGCAGCACGATGTTGCTGCGCACGCGCTGGCGGATGCGGTCGGCATAGCCGGGGTCGGCGTTGCCACGATTGCCGCCACCGGCCACGGCGCTGGCACCGCTTAATGCTGCGGCGGCCTTGGCGGCTTCGGCGTCTTGCGCCGCCGAGCTGCCGGCCTGATTGAGCAAGTCTTTGAGGTAATCTTCTTCGCTCAGTTTGGGCTTGGGCTTCGGCTTGGGCGGCTCTTTCTTTTTCTCCTCTTTTTTCTTCGGCGGTTCCTTCTTCGGCTCTTCCTTCTTGGGCTTGGGCGGTTCCGGCTTCGGCTCTTCCTTCTTGGGTTTTTCCGGCTCTTTCTTCAAGGCGATGTCCGCCGGTTTTTCCGCCGGTTTGGGCGGTTCCGGCGCAGGCGCGGGCTTGGGCGGCTCCGGTTCGGGTTCCGGTTCCGGCTCTGACTCAGGTTTGGGTGGTTCCGGTTCCGGCTCAGGTTTGGGCGGTTCGGGTTGTGGTTCGACCTTGCGCGCGGGCGCCGAGGGCGCAGGCGGGGCGACGAGGGTGACTTCCATCGGGCCGTCGCCGGCAGACGATTGATGCTGCCAGCGAATGCCGATGACCAGAAAGGCAATCAGCGCCAGATGCACCAGAATGGTGAGCAGCAGGGCGCTGAGTTTGCCCGGTGATTCGTTGCGGTCGCTCATTTTGTGGCGGTCGATTGCGTCAGCAGGCTGACTTTGTCAAAACCGGCCTGACGCACCGAGTCAAGCATGGTGATGACGTCGTTGTACATCACGTTTTTATCCGCCGCGATGACTACCGGCGGCTTGTTTTCGCCGCTTTCAGAGAGCACGGTTTGCAGCGCGCGCGCCAGCTCACCCGTGCCGTTGATGGTGCGCTCGGCGTTGTTTTCGCGGATGCGGTAGACCAGACCGTTGCCCTGGGCGGATTCGTCCTTGCTGAGGGTGAGCGTAATGGCGTCGACCTTTGGCGGCTGCGGCGCTTGCCCGACGCTGGGCAGTTCCACGCTGCTGGTGGGCACCATCGGAGCCGTCACCATGAAGATGACGAGCAGGACGAGCATCACGTCGATATAGGGCACGACGTTGATTTGATTGACGAGGCGGCGGCGCTGGCTCATGGCGGCGGGTTCTTTGTTGTGCGGACAGACGGGTTAGCGCAAATGGCGTTGCAGGATGTTGGAGAACTCTTCCATGAAGCTCTCAAAGCGGATGGCGAGGCGGTCGATGTCGTGCGTGAAGCGGTTGTAGGCGACAAAGGCGGGAATGGCGGCAAACAGGCCGATGGCGGTGGCCACCAGCGCCTCGGCAATGCCGGGGGCGACTTGCGAGAGCGTGGCCGTGCTCATGCCCGAAAGACCACGAAACGAGTTCATGATGCCCCAGACCGTACCAAGCAGACCGATATAGGGCGAGACGGAGCCGACCGTGGCAAGAAACGGCGTGTGCGCTTCGAGGTCGTCGACTTCGCGCTGGTAGGTGGCGCGCATGGCGCGGCGCGAGCCGTCGATGATGGCGCTGGCGTCGTGGTTTTTGCCGCGCATTTTGCTGAATTCGCGGTAACCGGCTTCAAAAATGCGCTCCATCGCGCCGATGCCGTGGCGGGCGGAACGCACGGAGTCGTAGAGGTTGCCCAGGTCGCCGCCGCTCCAGAAATCGCGCTCAAAGCGGTCGGCAAAACTGCGTGCGGCGCGCAACTGGAAGGATTTGCGGAAAATCCAGTACCAGGACGTGAGCGACAGCAAGGTGAGCAGCGCCATGATGATTTGCACCAGGGCGCTGGCCTGCGTGATGAGGTGGGCAATGGAAAGGTCTGCGGTGGGGTTCATGTGGATGCGGATGTTTCGGAGGTAAGCAGAGAAAGAAAATCGGGCGCAAAAGCCATCGGGCCGCGAGTCTGCATGTTCAGGCAGAACACGGTGACGGTGGCGGCGAAGAGTTTTTTGTCGCCGCGCCAGATGGTTTGCTCAAACACCATGCGGGCGCGGCTGTGACTGGCGATGCGGGAGTGAATTTCCAGCAGGTCGTCCAGATGCGCGGGGGCGAAAAAGCGGCAGGAAAGGTCGCGCACGGCAAAGCCAATATCTTCGCGCAGCAGCGCGTGCTGGCTGTAACCGAGGGAGCGCAGCCATTCGGTGCGCGCCCGTTCGCAGAAAGCAAGATAGTTGGTGTGATAGACAACACCGCCGGCGTCGGTATCTTCGTAATACACGCGAACGGTGTGAATATGCGCGGGGCAAACGGCGGTCTCGGATGTCATGGGCGCGCATTGTAACGGAGAGCCAGCCGCGCGTCGGCACGGAAAGTAAATGGATGTGTGTGCGTGAAAGCAAATGTTGCAGCGTGGCGGGAAAAGAGGCGAAGCATCCGGCGGCAGGCGTTATGTGCGCGGCTGCATAGCGCAATAAAATGATTGTGCCGTTGATATTCGTCAACCCGGCGGTAATCTGCCAGGAGTTGAGTGGAGTACAGTTCCACCAGAGAACAAGGGGCTTGCTGATTGTCTTGAATTCTTCTGACGGTAAAAGGGTTGGTATGCGTGTCAATGCTTTTGTCGACGACCGGGATTCTTCCGCAGGTGGGGTGGAAAATATCTGTGGCGTTGTAGTCACAGTTCTGCCGCAGCATCTGGCGGAAGTACAAAAGAATCTGAGCCGGTGGCCGGGGGTGGAAGTGGTCGCCGCCGAGCACAGCAAGCTGGTCTTGACCGTTGAAGATACCGCTGCACAGAGCGCCGAACGAACATTGGCGCGGCTGGGGGATGGGGAGCATGTGCAGGCGGTTTCACTGATTTACCACCATTTTGACAGTAACCTGGAAAAGGAGGTCACTCCATGACTCTCACTCGGCGCGACTTTATTAAAACCAATGCCGCTTGTGCCGCGGCAGCTGCGGCAGGCATTTCCCTGCCGGTCATGGTGCAGGCTCAACCTGCGGGCGCGGGAAAAATCCGCTGGGACAAGGGCGTGTGCCGGTTCTGCGGTACCGGATGCGGCGTTCTGGTCGGCGTGCAGGACGGGCGCGTGGTCGCCACGCAGGGTGATCCGGATGCGCCGGTCAATCGCGGCCTGAACTGCATCAAGGGCTATTTCCTGTCGAAAATCATGTACGGCAAGGACCGGCTGACACAGCCGCTGCTGCGGATGCGGGGCGGCAAGTACGACAAGAACGGCGACTTCACCCCCATCAGTTGGGAGCAAGCCTTCGACATCATGGCGGAGAAGTGGAAAGAGCAGTTGAAGAAGCCCGACGGCGTCACCCGCGTGGGCATGTTCGGTTCCGGGCAGTGGACGGTGTGGGAAGGCTACGCCGCCGCCAAACTGATGAAGGCGGGCTTCCGTTCCAACAACCTGGATCCCAACGCCCGGCACTGCATGGCCTCGGCGGTGGTGGGCTTCATGCGTACCTTCAACATGGATGAACCCATGGGCTGTTACGATGACCTGGAACACGCCGATGCCTTCGTGCTGTGGGGTTCCAACATGGCGGAGATGCACCCGATTCTGTGGTCGCGCCTGACCGATCGGCGCATGACGCATCCCGGCTGCAAGGTGGCGGTGTTGTCGACCTTTACGCACAAGTCGTTCGACCTGGCCGACATTCCGATGATTTTCACGCCCCAGAGCGATCTGGCGATTTTGAATTTCATTGCCAATTACATCATCCAGAATGGCGCGGTAAACAAGGAGTTTGTCGAAAAATGCACCCACTTCAAGAAAGGGGTGACGAACATCGGCTACGGCTTGCGTCCCGATACGCCGCTGGAACAGGCGGCCAGCGACAATGGCTACGGCGACAAGGGCGATCCGGGCAAGATGAGCGATTGCACCTTTGAGGAATACGCGGCGCAGGTTGCGGAATACACGCTGGAAAAAACGTCCCAAATGTCCGGCGTGCCGCAAGACAAATTGCTGGAACTGGCCAAGCTGTACGCGGATCCCAAGGTCAAGGTGATGAGCCTGTGGACCATGGGCGTCAATCAACATGCCCGTGGTACATGGGTCAATAACCTGATTTACAACATCCATTTGCTGACCGGCAAAATCTCCCTGCCCGGCTGCGGCCCGTTCTCGCTGACCGGGCAGCCGTCGGCCTGTGGCACTGCCCGCGAAGTCGGCACGTTTGCACACCGTCTGCCCGCCGATATGGTGGTGGGCAACGAGAAACACCGCGACATGGCCGAAAGTCTCTGGAAACTGCCGAAAGGCACGATCAACCCCAAAATCGGCTATCACGCGGTGTTGCAGCACCGGATGCTGAAAGACGGCAAGCTCAATGCCTATTGGGTGATGTGCACCAACAACATGCAGACCGCCCCGAACATGAACCAGGAAGGCTATCCGGGCTATCGCAATCCGGATAACTTCGTCGTGGTCTCCGATCCCTATCCGACGGTCACGGCGCTGTCCGCCGACCTGATTCTGCCCACGGCCATGTGGATGGAAAAAGAAGGCGCGTATGGCAATGCTGAACGCCGGACGCAGTTCTGGCGCCAGCAGGTGAAGGCGCCGGGCGAGGCAAAATCGGATTTGTGGCAGTTGATGGAGTTTTCCAAACGCTTCAAGGTGGAAGAAGTCTGGCCGGAAGAGCTGATTGCGCAGAAGCCGGAATATCGGGGCAAGACGCTGTTTGATGTGCTGTACGCCAACGGCGAGGTCAATAAATTCCCGCTGACGGAGACCAATCCCGATTATCCGAACGACGAAAGTCAGGCGTTCGGCTTCTACGTGCAGAAAGGTCTGTTTGAAGAGTATGCCCAGTTCGGGCGGGGGCACGCCCATGACCTCGGTCCCTTCGACCTCTATCACAAGGCGCGCGGCCTGCGCTGGCCGGTGGTCGATGGCAAGGAAACGCTGTGGCGCTATCGTGAAGGCTACGACCCCTACGTCAAGGAAGGGGAAGGGGTGAAGTTCTACGGGCGTCCCGATGGCAAGGCGTTCATCATCGGCCTGCCCTATGCGCCGCCAGCGGAAGCGCCCGATGCCGAATATGACCTGTGGTTCTGCACCGGTCGGGTGCTGGAACACTGGCATTCCGGCTCCATGACCCGACGGGTGCCGGAGTTGCACCGCGCGGTTCCCGCCGCAGAGTGCTTCATGCATCCGGACGACGCCCAGAAGCGCGGCCTGCGCAATGGCGACGTGGTCAAGGTCATCAGCCGCCGCGGTGAAGTCTCTACCCGTGTGAACACCCGTGGGCGCAATCGCCCGCCGGTGGGCTTGGTCTATATGCCGTTCTTCGATGAAAGTCAGTTGATCAACAAGATTACTTTGGACGCGACCTGTCCGCTGTCCAAAGAGACGGACTTCAAGAAGTGCGCAGTAAAAGTGGTCAAGGCGTAAGGCGATGGCACAAGGCGGCGAACCTGTAGACAGCGGGCGGCGGGCAGCCTTGAAAGGGGCTGTGCGGGCGGCTTGCGGCGCAGCTTTGCTGCCTTTGCTGCTGAGCATTCCTGCCCGCAGCAAGGTCAACGCGGAAATTGCGCTGCGGCCACCGGGTGCCTTGCCAGAAGCGGATTTTCTCGCCGCCTGTGTGCGCTGCGGTTTGTGCGTGCGCGATTGCCCCTATGACACGCTGAAGCTGGCGGAAGTCGGCGACGGGGTGCCGCTGGGCACGCCGTTCTTCAATGCCCGAGCCATTCCGTGCGAAATGTGCGAGGACATTCCCTGCGTGCCGGCCTGTCCCACAGGGGCGCTGGACCATGCGCTTACCGACATCAACGAAGCCAGAATGGGCCTGGCGGTGTTGCTGGATCACGAAACCTGCCTGAACTGGCTGGGGCTGCGCTGTGATGTCTGCTACCGCGTCTGCCCCCGCATTGATGAAGCCATTACGCTGGAAACACAGCACAATGTGCGCACGGGCAAACACGCCCAGTTTATCCCGACCGTGCACAGCGAACATTGCACGGGGTGCGGGAAGTGCGAAAAGTCCTGTGTGCT
>JAFSWK010000134.1 GCA_017444505.1 Rhodocyclaceae bacterium
CGGCGACCCGCAGGTGAAAGGGCGCATCCGCAGAATCCAGCGCGAGATGGCAATGCGGCGGATGATGAGCAACGTGCCCAGCGCCGATGTGGTGGTGACCAACCCGACGCATTTTTCAGTGGCGCTGAAATACGACGGCGAGAAAATGAACGCGCCGATTGTGGTGGCCAAAGGGCGCGGCGATGTGGCGCTGCGCATCCGCGAGCTGGCCGCCGAGCACGGCGTGCCGCTGCTGGAAGCGCCGCCGCTGGCGCGTGCGCTGTATGCGCATTGCGAGCTGGATCAGGCCGTGCCGATGTCGTTGTATACGGCGGTGGCCGAGGTGCTGGCCTATGTCTATCAGCTCAACGCCTGGATGGAAAAAGGCGGACGGCGACCGAAACGCCCGCAGCATTTGTCCGTGCCGCCCGAGCTGGACCCGTACACTTCGGGACGCGGGATGCCGGCGGACGAAGACGGGCTGGACGCGGACGACGGGGCAGGGCAGTACGCAGCGCGGGAACTGGCGTAGCGCCAGTGGCCGTAGGGTGGGCAACAAGTTGACCACCCTGCTGTGCTGCTCATGGCGGGCGTGAAACGGGAAATAGCGGGGCGTTCCCCGTCTTATTCGGGCGGCAGTTTTTGCCGCCCTGGGGGATAATCGCCGGGCAGCATGGGAAAATTCCGCAAAGGGTTTTCTTTGCGGCACCCTCAATCCGGAGACTCAACGATGGCCACGCTCGCCGACCGGCTGAACCTGCAAGCATTCATGTCGCCCCGCAAACTGCGGATGCTGGGCGCGCCGGCGTTCATCCTGATTGTGATGTCGATGATGGTGTTGCCGCTGCCGCCGATTTTGCTGGACATGTTTTTCACCTTCAACATCGCCGTGTCGGTGATTGTGTTGCTGGTGTCGCTGTCGACGGCGCGGGTGCTGGATATTTCCGTCTTTCCGGTAGTGTTGCTGGTGACCACGCTGATGCGTTTGTCGCTGAACGTGGCTTCGACCCGCATCGTGCTGCTGGAAGGCCACAACGGCGCGGATGCCGCAGGCAAGGTGATTGAGGCGTTCGGCTTCTTCCTGGTCGGCGGCGACATGGTGATTGGCCTGGTGGTGTTCGGCATCCTGATGTTGATTAACTTCGTGGTGGTGACCAAAGGCGCCGGGCGGATTTCGGAAGTGAGCGCCCGCTTCACCCTGGATGCCATGCCCGGCAAACAGATGGCCATTGATGCCGACCTCAACGCCGGCATGATTGATGAACCCACCGCCCGCAAGCGCCGCACGGAAATCCAGCAGGAAGCCGACTTTTACGGCGCCATGGACGGTGCGCAAAAATTCGTCCGGGGCGACGCCGTGGCGGGCTTGCTGATTTTGCTCATCAACGTCATCGGCGGTCTGTCGGTGGGCGTGTTCCAGCACGACATGGAAGTCTCGCAGGCGATACAGACCTATACCATCCTGACCATTGGTGACGGTCTGGTGGCGCAGATTCCGTCGCTGCTGATTTCGATTGCTTCGGGCATGGTGGTCTCGCGCGTGGGCGACGAGGGCGACACCAGCGGGCAGGTAATCGACCAGGTGTTCAGCAACGCGCAGGTGCTGGGGCTGACCGGCACCATCATCGCTGTGCTGGGGCTGATTCCCGGTATGCCGCATTTCATGTTCTTCGTCATTGCCGCCGGGCTGTTTGCGCTGGCGAGGCTGCGCCGCAACCAGCAGATTGAAAAGGAAAGCGCCGAAGCGCAGAAAAGCGCGCTGGCCGCGCAGGCAGCAGGTACGGGGGCGGCGCAGCCGTCTGCGCAGGAATCGCAGGAGGCAAGCTGGAACGATGTCACCCCCGTCGACGTGCTCGGGCTGGAAGTGGGCTATCGGCTCATTCCGATGGTCGACAAAGGGCAGGGCGGCGAATTGCTGCGCCGCA
>JAFSWK010000135.1 GCA_017444505.1 Rhodocyclaceae bacterium
AGCCAAGCCAAGCCAAGCCAAGCTATCGTATCACCATGAAACCGGCTCGCCACCCGGTTAGCTATTGATTTTCATCAATAGCTTGTATCTATCGCGCACGCCGTCCCCTGCGGACGTCTGCGGCGATGGTGATACGCTTGCCCTGCCATGACCCATCTTTTCGACATTCTTGCCGACCAGCGCATCCTCGGCGCGCTCTCGCGCGGCGAATTTGACAATCTGCCCGGCGCGGGGCGCCCGCTGGTGTTTGAGGACGAACCCTTCACCACGCCCGAGCAGCGCATGGCCAACCATGTGCTGAAAAACGCCGGTTTCACGCCGCGCGAAGTGCTGGTGCGCAAGGAAATCGCCCGTCTGCGCAAGGAAATCGCCGCGCGCGCAGAAAACGACGAAGAACGCCGCCACCTGCGCCGACGCCTCGGCGCGCTGCTCGTGCAAGTGGCGCACACGCGCTAAACGCGCGGGCGAGTGTCATTCCAGATTTTGCACCTGCTCGCGCATCTGCTCGATGCACAGTTTGAGTTCCATCGCCGCCTGCGTGACTTCGGTGACGGCGGATTTTGAGGCCAGCGTGTTGGCCTCGCGGTTCAGTTCCTGCATCAGAAAATCCAGCCGCTTGCCGCAGGCGCCCGACTGGCGCAGGATGCGCTCGACTTCGTCCAGATGGGTAGCCAGCCGCGCCAGCTCTTCGGCAACATCAATGCGGGCAGCAAACACGGCCACTTCCTGCAAGATGCGGTCTTCTTCCACCGTTTCCACCATTTCGCGGATGCGCGCGCGCAGCCGTTCGGTGTAGGCGGCCTGCGCGGCGGGAATGCGCGGGGCGACTTGCTGCAACAGCGCGCGCATGGCATCTACCCGGTCTTGCATCACGGCGGCGAGCTTTTCGCCTTCGCGCGCACGGCTGGCGATGAAGTCGTCCAGCGCCCGGCGGGTCAGCTCTTCCACGGCGGCGACGATGGCAGCTTCATCCAGCGGGGTTTCTTCCAGCACGCCCGGCCAGCGCAGAATTTCCCCCACCGCCATCGGCGCGGCATCCGGCAGACGGCGGCGCACGTCGGCTTGCGCTTCGGCCAGCCGTTCCAGCAGCGCCGCATTCAAGCGCAAGGCCGCGCCTTCCTGCGCGGCGGCGTCCGCCTGCATCTGCAAGCGACAATCAACCTTGCCGCGTTGCAGGCGGGCGCTAATCGCGGCGCGCAACTGCGGCTCACAGTGGCGCAGTTCGTCGCCAATGCGAAAGTTCAGATCCAAAAAGCGGGAATTGACGCTGCGCAGTTCAAGGTGCAGGCTCAGCGCGCCCAGCGTGGCGCTGGCGGCGGCATAGCCGGTCATGCTGTGAATCATGGTGCCGAAAAGTCCGTCTGGCTCAAAAAAGCGGAAGATTATACGCAGGAAGAGCGCCTGTCCGTCGCCATGCGGTACAGACAATGCGGGCGCAGCGGGTGGCCTTCGGGCAGCGCGGGGTGCGCGTAGTCGCCCGCGTGTTCCATCCCCAGCCGCGTCAACAGGGCGCGCGAGCGCGCATTGCTGCACGCGGTAAACGCCACCAGTTGCGGCAGTTTCAGACGCACGCGGGCAAATTGCGCCACCGCGCGGGCAGCTTCATAGCCATAGCCGCGCCCCCAGTGTTCGCAATCCAGCCGCCAGGTCAGTTCCACGCAGGGCGCGAAGGGCAGCGCGCCTGCGCGGCGGGCAAACAGGCCGCAAAAGCCGAGAAAGCGCCCGTCTGCGCGACGTTCCACCGCCCACACGCCCCAGCCGCGCCGCGCCAGCAGCAAGGAAAAGGCGCGCGCCTGGCGCAGACTTTGCCGCGCATCGAGCAATTCCGGGTAATGCGCCATGACGCGCGGGTCGGCATTCATGCGGGCGAAAAACGGCAAATCCTCGCGCCGCCAGGGGCGCAGGCGCAGACGGGCAGTCACCAGCGAGGCCGCTTCATTCTGCGGTCTGTGGGCGTTTCTTGTTACATGCAGACGTGTGGTTTTCATCATGTCGCGCGGGGGATTCGGGGTAAACTTAGCATCCCCCGTAGGCCTTCCGCATCCGTTGCTGTTCGATGAGTGCGCAATCTTTCCCGTTTGATGAGCAAAAACTGCGCGACACCTTTCGCGGTTTCTCGCTGCCCTTTTGCCCCTACCACCTGAACGCGCTGGCCACCGAAGTCTCGCGGGGCAGCACCAACAGCCGCCGCGTGTGCGAAATTCTCAGCAAAGATACGGCGCTGACCGCGCTGCTCTTCAAGCTGGCCAACGCGCCCGCCTTCGGCATGTGCATGGGCACGGCCTCGATTCAGGAAGCTGGCCACGCCGTCAGCTATCGCCCCTTTCTGGCGATGATGAACCTGGAATTGCTCAAGCTGCCCGAGTCCAGCCGCTTTTTGCTGCAATACTGGGCGAACGTAGTCTATGCCGCCAACCTGTGCGCAGCGCTGGCGGAAATCATCGGCAAAGTGCCCAAAGAAGCCGCCTATACCTTCGGCATGATGCACCACTGTGGCGCACTGCTGCTTGCCCAGCGTTTTGCCAACTACCCGGAAATCTGGGAAATGGCGGGCACTTCGCCCGGGCACAGCTTCACGCAGATGGAAGAGGAAGCGCTGGCCACCAACCATGCAACCATCAGCTATTACACGGCGCGCGGCTGCGGCCTGCCGGAATGGCTCACCCAGGCCATTTTGCATCACCACGACTATGGCGCACTCACCGGCACCCTGCTGCTGCCCGATGAATCGTGCTCGCTGATTGCCTGCGCCGCGATTACCGACCACATCCTCACCGAGCGCCTGTTTGCCCGCCTGGACGCGGAATGGGAACGCGCGCTGCCGGCAGTGGGCGATTACCTCAACCTGGCACCGCAAGCGGTGGAAGACCTGCTTGAAGACGTGCAGGTGCAGGTAGAAGCGCAACAGCGCCAGCGTGAAAGCCTGCAACCGCGCCACGACGAAGATTCGCCCGCGTAAACACGCGCTGCAAGGCGCGGACGTGGCAACCGGGATACGCCCGCGTCCGGCACGCCCGCCATTGCGCTTATGTTCATTGTGTGACGTGCGTTTTTTTGTGATACTTACGCCTTTTGTGCGCCGCAACACCGCGCACGAAACCGCCATCGTTTTTTGAAGGAGAACGTGCATGTTGATTGGGATTCCCAAGGAATGCGCTGCGGGCGAAACCCGCGTAGCCGCCACGCCCGCCAGCGTGGCGCAGTTGCAGAAACTCGGCTTTGAGGTCATGGTGGAACGCGGAGCGGGCGAGGCCGCCAGCTTCCACGATGCCGCTTACGAAGAAGCCGGTGCGCGCGTAGCCAGTGCCGACGAAGTCTGGCAACAAGCGGTCGTCTTTAAGGTCAACGCGCCTACGGATGAAGAAATCGCCCGCCTGCAAAACGGCGCGACGCTGGTTTCCTACATTCAGCCAGCACAAAACCCGCAGCGCCTTGAAGCCCTGGCCGCGCGCGGTGCAAACGTGCTGGCGATGGACATGGTGCCGCGCATCTCGCGCGCGCAATCGCTCGATGCCCTCTCGTCGATGGCCAACATCAGCGGCTATCGCGCCGTGGTGGAAGCCGCGCACGAGTTTGGCCGTTTCTTCACCGGCCAGATTACCGCCGCCGGCAAAGTGCCGCCGGCCAAGGTGCTGGTGATTGGCGCGGGCGTGGCGGGGCTTGCCGCCATCGGCACGGCGGTGTCGCTGGGCGCAGTAGTGCGCGCCTTTGATACGCGCCTGGAAGTGGCCGAACAGATTCAATCCATGGGCGGCGAATTCCTCAAGCTCGATTTTGGCAATGAGGATGGCGCTTCCAGCGATGGCTACGCCAAGGTGATGTCCGAAGAATTCATCGCCGCTGAAATGAAGCTCTTTGCCGAACAGGCCAAAGAGGTCGACATCATCATCACCACTGCCGCCATTCCCGGCAAACCCGCGCCCCGGCTGAGTACCGCCGAGATGGTCGCCAGCATGAAGTCTGGTTCGGTCATCGTCGATCTGGCGGCGGCCACCGGCGGCAACTGCGAACTGACCCGCGCAGGCGAAATTCACCGCACGGAAAACGGCGTTTCCATCATCGGTTACACCGATCTGGCCGCCCGCCTGCCGGCGCAGTCTTCGCAGCTCTACGCCACCAACCTGGTCAACTTCGCCAAACTGGTCTGCAAGCAGAAAGATGGCGAAATCACGCTGGACCAAACCGACACCGTGGTGCGCAACATGAGCGTGGTCACCGCTGGTGAAATCACCTTCCCGCCGCCGGCCATCAGTGTCAGCGCCGCGCCGTCCGCGCAAAAAGCTGCGCAACCGGCTGCCGCGCCGAAAAAGGCAGGCGTCTCCAAACGCACCGTCCTGATCGGGCTGGGTTCGCTGGCCGTGCTCTTCCTGCTCATCGGCGCCTTCTCGCCTCCGGCCTTCCTCCAACACTTCATGGTGTTTACGCTCTCTTGCGTGGTCGGCTACTACGTCATCTGGAATGTGACGCACGCGCTGCACACGCCGCTCATGGCTGTGACCAACGCCATCAGCGGCATCATCGTGGTCGGCGCCATCCTGCAAACCGGCAGCGATTCGGGATGGGTGACGTTCTTCGCCTTCCTCGCCACGCTGGTCGCCACCATCAACATCGTCGGCGGCTTCACCGTCACACACCGAATGCTCAACATGTTCAGAAAGGATCGGGGGTAATCAGGCCATGTCGCAAGGTCTCGTCATGGCGGCCTATATCGTCGCCGCACTCTTTTTCATTATCAGTCTGGTCGGTCTGTCGAAACAGGAAACCGCCCGTTACGGCAACCTGTTCGGCATGATCGGCATGGGGCTGGCGCTCATCGCCAGCATCGGCAGCGTCCAGCCCGGCGGCTGGGGGTATATCTTCGTCGCCATGGCCATCGGCAGCGGCATCGGCGCCTTTTTCGCCCGCAAGGTGGAAATGACGCAAATGCCCGAACTGGTCGCCATCCTGCACAGCTTCGTCGGCCTGGCGGCGGTGTTCGTCGGCTTCAACAGCTACGCGGATTCCGGCCAGCATGTAACCGACGCCGCCATGCACACGGTGCATCTGGTGGAAGTCTTCCTCGGCGTGTTCATCGGCGCGGTCACGTTCACCGGCTCGGTGGTCGCCTTCGGCAAACTGCGCGGCCTGCTCTCTTCCAAGCCGCTGATGCTGCCGCACCGCCACAAGCTGAACCT
>JAFSWK010000136.1 GCA_017444505.1 Rhodocyclaceae bacterium
CGCGGCGGTTTGCGTGACGTTGGCCGCCGCCGTGCGCAGCCGCCCCAGCAAGGCGCCTTGCGAAACCTTGTCGCCCACTTGTACGCACACTTCCGTGAGTACACCGGCGGCGCTGGCGGGCACGTCCATCGTGGCCTTGTCCGATTCCAGCGTGCGGATGGCGTCATCGACGGCGAGGGTGTCGCCGGTTTTCACGAAAACCTCAATCACCGGCACATCGTGAAAATCGCCAATATCGGGCACGAGCAGGTCGATGGTGGGTTCAGCGCCGCTGGCGGCGGCGGGCTGCTGCGCGGCGGCGGGCGCTTCGGGTGCGGCGGCGGTTTCGCTGCTTTCGAGTTTGAGCAGCAGCGCGCCTTCGCTCACGCGCGTGCCCACGCTCACGCAGACTTCACGCACGATACCGGCGGCGGGGGCGGGTACGTCCATCGTGGCCTTGTCGGATTCCAGCGTGCAGATGGCGTCATCAACGGCCAGCGCGTCGCCCACTTTTACAAACAGTTCAATCACCGGCACATCGCTGAAATCGCCAATGTCCGGCACCTTGATTTCCACAAGCTGACTCATGGCGGTTTCTCCTCAGACCGTGAGCGGGTTGGGTTTGTCGGCATCCATGCCGTATTTTTTCATCGCATCGGCCACGCGCGAGCGGTCAATGCGGCCTTCGTCGGCCAGCGCGCGCAGCGCGGCCAGCGTAATCCAGTGGCGGTCGACCTCAAAGAAGTGGCGCAGTTGCGCGCGGGTGTCGGAGCGGCCAAAGCCGTCCGTGCCCAGCGTGACGTAACGCCCCGGCACGAAGGGGCGAATCTGCTCGGCAAACAGGCGCACGTAGTCCGTGGCGGCAATCACCGGCCCTTCGCGTTCGGCCAGTTTGTGGGCGACGTGCGATTCGCGCGGTTCCTGTTCCGGATGCAGCAGGTTCCAGCGTTCGACATCATGCCCATCGCGCGCCAGTTCGTTGAAACTCGGGCACGACCACAAATCGGCGGCCACGCCCCAGTCTGCTTCCAGCAAGGCGGCGGCGGCGATGACTTCGTTGAAAATCGCGCCACTGCCCAGCAACTGCACGCACGGGGCATCCACTGCCCTGGGCTGGGCGGCGCGGAAAAGATACATGCCCTTGATGATGTCGGCCTCGGCACCGGCAGGCATTTCGGGATGCGTGTAGTTTTCGTTCATCACCGTGAGGTAGTAATAGACATCCTCTTGCTCGACGAACATGCGGCGCATCCCGTCCTGCACGATGACGGCGACTTCGTACTGGAACGTGGGGTCGTAACTGACGCAGTTGGGCACCAGCGAGGCGAGCACCTGACTGTGACCGTCTTCGTGCTGCAAGCCTTCGCCGTTCAGGGTGGTGCGTCCGGCAGTGCCGCCAATCAGGAAACCGCGCGTGCGCTGGTCGCCCGCCGCCCAGGCAAGGTCCAGCGTGCGTTGCAGGCCAAACATGGAATAGCAAATATAGAACGGCACCATCTGCACGCCGTGCACGCTGTACGCAGTACCGGCGGCAATCCAGTCGGCCATCGCGCCCGCTTCGTTGATGCCTTCCTGCAGCACTTGACCGCTTTTCGACTCTTTGTAGAACATGAGCTGGTCGTGGTCTTCCGGCACATAGTTCTGCCCTTGCTGGCTCCAGATGCCGTACTGGCGGAACATGCCTTCCATGCCGAAGGTGCGCGATTCATCCGGCACGATGGGCACAATGTGTTTGCCCAGCGCCTTGTCTTTGAGCAGGATGTTCATGATGCGCACCACGGCCATGGTGGTGGATAGCTCGCGCCCGTCGCCCGAGGCTTTCAGCAGCGCATCAAAGGCCGAAAGCGGCGGCACGGGCAGCGCTTCGGCGCGCTGGCGGCGATGGGGCAGAAAACCGCCCAGCTTCATGCGCTGCGCGTGCATGTATTGGTATTCAGCGGAATCTTCGGGGAATTTCAGATAGGGCAGTTCGGCCAGTTGTTCATCCGGCACGGGAATGTGAAACTGGTCGCGGAAATGGCGGATGGATTCCAGATCCATTTTCTTTTGCTGGTGCGAAATGTTCATCGCCTCGCCCGCCTGACCCATGCCGTAGCCCTTGATGGTCTTGGCCAGAATCAGCGTGGGCTGGCCGGTGTGCTCGCTGGCGGCCTTGTAGGCGGCGAAAATCTTGAAAATGTCGTGGCCGCCGCGATTGAGTTGCCAGACCTGTTCGTCCGTCCAGTCGGCGACCAGTTCCTTCAATTCCGGCGTGTTGAAAAAGTGTTCGCGCACGTAAGCGCCGTTTTTTGCCTTGAAGGTTTGATAGTCGCCGTCGACGCATTCCATCATGCGTTTTTTCAGAATGCCTTTTTTGTCGCGGGCAAACAGCGCATCCCAATGCGTGCCCCAGATGACCTTGATAACGTTCCAGCCCGCGCCGCGAAATTCGGCTTCCAGTTCCTGAATGATTTTGCCGTTGCCGCGCACCGGGCCATCGAGCCGTTGCAGGTTGCAGTTGATGACGAAAATGAGGTTGTCGAGATTTTCACGCGCGGCCATGCCGATGGCACCCAGCGATTCGACTTCGTCGGTTTCGCCGTCGCCCAGAAACGCCCACACCTTGCGCGCGCGGGCGCGTTCGGCGTCAATCAGATTGCGGCTGGCGAGGTATTTCATGAAGCGCGCGGCATAAATGGCGCACAGCGGCCCCAACCCCATCGAGACGGTGGGAAACTGCCAGAAATCCGGCATTAGCCACGGATGCGGGTACGAAGCAATGCCCTGGCCGGAGACTTCCTGACGGAAGTTGTCGAGCTGCGTTTCCGTCAGCCGTCCGAGCATGAACGCGCGGGCATAGACGCCCGGCACGGAATGCCCCTGAAAAAAGACCAGGTCGCCATCGTGCTCAGTGCCGGGGGCGTGCCAGAAGTGCGAAAAGCCCACGTCATAGAGCGCAGCGGCAGAGGCAAACGAAGCAATGTGGCCGCCGACGTTGGTGTGCTTGTTGGCGCGCACGACCATGGCCATGGCGTTCCAGCGGATATAGGAATGAATGCGCAATTCCATGTCCGCATCGCCGGGATAACGCGGCTGATGCGAGACGGGGATGGTGTTGATGTATTGCGTGTTGGCGGAATAGGGGATGTCGATACCCGTTTCCAGCACGCGCTCAATCTGGCGGCTGACCAGATAATGCGCGCGCGCCTCGCCTTCGTTGCGGATGACACCGTCGAGGGCATCGAGCCATTCCTGCGTGCCTTGCGGATCAAGGTCGTCGGGGTCGTGGTTTGTGTGCGTCATGGTGCGCCTCCCTGGAATGATTGTGTCTGCGGTGGACGGACGGTTTGTGTGCTTGTGGCGTAGGCAATTGTGCGGCAAATGTGCACAATGTTCCAGCGCTATTTTTGCGATACAAAAATCTTTTGCGCATTGCGAAATATTGCGCAGCCGCAACACTGTGGCGTCGCAATGACACTGGAACAGTGCAGGCACTGCGCGAGCTGGTTACAATTTGTTTGCCTCTGTTTGAATGCGACTTTTTCCGCCATGGAAGGCATGTATTGGTTATTCCTGTTGTTTGGCGTGATGCTGTTTGCCAGTGTGCTGGCGAGCAGAATTTCTGCGCGCTTCGGGATGCCGCTGTTGCTGCTGTTCATCATGCTGGGGATGCTGGCGGGCGAAGAGGGGTTGCTGGGCATTCGCTTTAACGATGTCGATCTGGCGATGAAAATCGGTAACGGTGCGCTGGCCATCATTTTGCTCGACGGCGGTTTGCGCACCGAGGCTTCCACGCTGTATGTGGCGGGCAGACCGGCGGCGGTGCTGGCTTCCTGGGGGGTGATTGCGACCACGCTGGTGCTGGGGCTGTTTGCTACCTGGCTGTTTTCCGTGGATTGGCAAATCGCCATGTTGCTGGCGGCCATTGTTGGCTCTACCGATGCGGCGGCGGTGTTTTCGTTGCTGCGCAGCAGCGGCGTGCGCCTCAATGAGCGCGTGCAATCGACGCTGGAAATCGAATCGGGCGCCAATGACCCGATGGCGATGATTCTGGTGCTGGCCTTGATTGAAGTCTGCCAGAACCGGGGCGACGGCGACGGCTGGGGCTATGTCCTGATGGCTTTCCGTCAGATTGGCGTGGGCACGGTGCTGGGGCTGCTGGGCGGGCTGTGGCTGTCGAAGATGCTCAAACGGCTGCGGCTGGCGGAAGGTTTGTATGCGATGCTGGTGGTCTCGGGCGGGCTGATGGTCTATGCCTTTACCAGTCTGTTGCAGGGCAGCGGCATTCTGGCGGTCTATCTGGCCGGTATCGTCATCGGCAATCGCCGCTCGCACGCTATCGAACATGTGCTGCACGTCATGGACGGGCTGGCGTGGCTGTCGCAGGCGGGGATGTTTGTGGTGCTCGGCTTGCTGGTGAACCCGACGATGCTGGCGGTGCATCCGGTCGAGTCGCTGCTGCTGGCGCTGTTCCTGATGCTGGTGGCGCGCCCGCTGGCGGTGTTTTCCAGCCTGTGGTTTTTCCGCTTTACCTGGCGCGAGATGCTCTACATTTCGTGGGTGGGTCTGCGCGGCGCCGTGCCCGTGGTGCTGGCGATGTATCCGATGGTGATGGGCGTGGAGCGCGGGGCGGCGATGCTGCTCTTTACAGTGGCCTTTACGGTAGTCGTGCTTTCGCTGCTGTTGCAGGGTTCGACGATTGCCCGCGTCGCCCGCTGGCTGGATATGGTCGTGCCGCCCAAGCCGGGGCCGCTGGACCGGCGCGAAATCTGGATGAACCGGAAAACGGCGCTGGAACTGGTGCAGTATCAGGTGGGCGCGAATGCGCGCGCCGTCGATCACTATCCGGAAGCCTTCGTGCGGCAGGAAACCGGCGACGGCGTCTATTTTGCTGCCGCGCTGCGTGGCGACAAGATGCTGGGGCGCACGCAGAAATTACAGGCGGGCGATTACATCTGGCTGTTTACGCCGGAGAGCGCGATTGCCTCGCTCACGCCCGCCTTTGCTGCCAACGATGCCGAAGAGCTGGCGCAAAGCGCGGCCTTCTTCGGCGAATTTACGTTGGAGGCTTCGCATGGCGTGGATTCGGTGGCGGATGTGTATGGCCTGCAACTGGAAGAGAACGAGCGCGGCATGACGCTGGCGGCGTTCTTCGTGCGGCGTCTGGGGCGCCCGCCCGTGGAAGGCGACCGCATCAGCGTGGGCGCTTTCGAGATGACCGCCCGCGCCGTCGAGCGCGGCCAGGTCGCGCGCGTGGGCTTGAAGTTTTCAGACCACTGAGGGCGGCAACGCGCGCAGCGCCTGCCGGTATTCGCGGGCGTGTTCAATATAGGTGTCGGCGCTTTGTTTGAGGCGTTCGACTTCTTCGTCGGTAAGCGTGCGGATGATGCGTCCGGGCGTGCCCACGACCAGCGAGCGCGGTGGAATCACCTTGCCTTCGGGAATCAGCGTTTTCGCGCCGATGACGCAAAATTCGCCAATCTTGCAATGATTGAGCAACACCGCGTTGATGCCAATCAGCGAATAATCGCCTACCGTGCAGCCGTGCAGCATCGCCATGTGGCCGATGGTCACGCCGCGCCCCAGGGCGAGCGGCACGCCCTCGTCGGTATGCAGCACCGCGCCATCCTGAATGTTGGTGTCGTCGCCGATGTGAATCGGGTCGTTATCGCCGCGCAGCACGGCGTTGAACCAGATGCTCACGCGCGCCCCGGCGCGCACCCGTCCGATTACGGTAGCGTTTTCTGCAATCCAGCAATCGGCGCCGAAGTGTGGGCGGTCTTCGCCCAATGCGTACACAGTCATGTCAAATGGTTGGGGAACAGGAAAACCGTAAGAGTAGCGGAATCCGCGCGCGGGGAGAGCAAAATTTCGTTACGCGCCAACTGTTATGTAGCGCACGGACGACGCGACGGGCGCTTGCTACAATCGCCTCACCTTCGCAACCGGGCGGCCAACAGCATGAGCCGGACACCGATGTACAAAATCGACTATCCCGACGCACACGAACCTTCGCTGGCGCGGGCGTTGTTATGGCTGGGCGCAATCGTGCTGGGCGGCGCGCTGCTGGCGCTGGCATACGGGTTTGTGCAACCGCGCCCGACGCTGGCAACGGCAGACGCCCAGGTGCGCGGCGAACTGGCGCGCGTCACCGCGCAGATGGATGGTGTGCTCGCCCGCGTCCTCGTCGAAGAAGGCCAGCGGGTCGAAGCCGGGCAAGTGCTGCTGGAACTGGACCCTACCGCGCAACAAGTGGAACTCGAAGAAGCGCGCGCGGCGCTGGCCGCCACGGTGCGCAGGGCACGCGGCGCGCTGCGTGCCGCGCAGGTCAGCGAAGCCGATCTGG
The DNA here is from genome assembly GCA_017444505.1 of Rhodocyclaceae bacterium. Classification (GTDB taxonomy): domain Bacteria; phylum Pseudomonadota; class Gammaproteobacteria; order Burkholderiales; family Rhodocyclaceae; genus JAFZMK01. The sequence continues at coordinate 6,305 of JAFSWK010000136.1, forward strand.
ACGCGCGCCGCGCCACTGTGGAACAAATGCGCAAAACCCTCGCCCGCCGCACCGAACTCGCCCGCACCGGCGCCGTCTCTGCCCGCGAACTGACGCAAGCGCGCAGCGCGCTGGCCAGCGCACAAGCGGCGCTGGAAGCAGACCGGGCCGCCACGCAAGGCGTGCGCACGCAGCTTATCGACCGCGCCGCGCTGCTGGAAACGC